>DATEXS010000089.1:0-25262 GCA_035256725.1 Anaerolineae bacterium | reverse complement strand
TTCCCTGTTAGGCGGTGGAAACTATGGCGCATTTGGCACAGCAGTATGCGCGGAATTCGCAGCGAAGGATCCCGCAGAGGCCGAACAGCGTCCCGACCTCTTCGAGGGCGATTCTGCGGAATTGTACGCCGAGGACAAGCTACGGCTTGGCGGCTACAGGAACGATCCGGCCCTTACGGCGGTATTTGGCGCGCTGTGTAATGACGGCTATGACTGGCTGCGTAGCTTGGGGTATACGCAGGATGAGGTCGACGCCGAAGATGAGACAGAATATGTGCCGGACAACCCCAAAGGGCACAACTATATGAAGCAGTTCAACGCCGACTTCGACGAAAATGGCGTCTGGCTGGATGGCCCCTTCCGCAAGGGAAGACACCACACCGGTGGAAAATGGGGGGATTTCACGAACGGCGAGGCCATGATTATGGCCTGCAAGGCCAAGTGCGACGAGCTCGGGGTCCAGGTCCTGACTGAGATGGCGGTGTCGGCGATCGTCAGGGAAGGTGGCACGTCCGGGGACGTCCTGGGAGTAAAGGTCTCGGATCTCGCGAACAACAAAGAACTGTATTTCAAGGCCAATAAAGGCGTTATCTTGGGTGCGGGAGGCTGGCATTCCAACGCCGAATTGTGCAACAGATGGGATCCTCGACTGAACACCGATAGTGTGAACTCAGGCAGCGCCGGCGTCGGCAGGGCAAAAACGGCAGACCTACCCGGTAGAGGGACTACCGGGGAGGTACTCATGGCCGCCATCGACATCGGCGCGGATACCAATCTTTTGGGCGCCGTACAACTACGGACCCCTAGATCTGCGGTGGCGTACACGGGTCCACTGGCTTCGCAGCTCGGAGGCCCCGGACCATGGCTGGATGGCGACGGGAAGCGCTTCACGATGGAGACCGAACATACCACGCACCGGTACGCCCTGCTCCAAACTTGTCACGTGAAGAAAATCAAGACCGTGCTGGGCAACATTCGCTGGTGGGTAGTCTTCGATTCCACCACCATGGCTGAGGAGGACCCTGCAGACATCGCAGACCATCTTGAGAAGAAGATGCTCTACACGGGCAACACCTTAGAGGAATTGGCCGCGGTGCTCGAGGTTCCGCCGGCAAACCTTGTGGCGTCTGTTGCGCGCTGGAACGAGCTGATTGACAAGGGAGTGGATGAAGACTTTGGCCTGAACAAAGACGTGCTTGAGGAGCATCCCAAGATCGAGACGCCCCCGTTCTATGCCTGGGGCCAGATGATCTACAGACACCATAGTCTCGGCGGGGTGCGCATCACGCCCAAGAGCGAGGTGCTCGACCGGTACAACAACGAGGTCATTCCCCGGCTATATGCTGCGGGTGAGTTCACCGGGAATCTCCACGGAATCGAGAGAGATGGTGGATGCAGCTATACCGACGGCGTTGTCTTCGGTCGCATCGCTGGGGCGGAAGCCGCCGCGTTGGAGTCCTGGGGCTAGGCCGCCAAGAACATCATCGCTGTCTAGCTAGCGAGTATCAAGGGAGAGCCCGAACTTGCGGGCTCTCCCTTGTCATGAATAGCATAACCAGCCAGGCGTAGTGGCTATGCGGGGTGTTTCGACCATACCGGGTGGCAAACCAAATACAGGGGATGAGTTGATCCGCGGGTTGTCCTCGCCATAGAAAGGAGTGCATGGTGACAGAAGAAGTAAAGGGCCACGAGACGAGCATCGACATGGTTAGGCCGTCTCCTTCCGCAGTTGACGCTGGCGCGGACATAGCGCTAAGAGTACGGGTCTCGTGTCCGGACGCCTGTGACCTGAGGGGCAGCAGGGTCAGGATCGTGGATCAGGATGGCGCTCGGGCGAAGGAAGTTGAACTGACCGAGTTCGATGGCACGGTGAACCAGACGGACGAGTTTGTAGTGCGGGCGTCGACCGAGCTGGGAGAGTACACGTGGACAGCCGTCTTCCCAGCGCAGGAGAAGGAAGGCATATTGTATGAGGAAAGCTCGACGCCGTTTTCGTTTACTGTCAAGCCCCACTCGACCAGCATGGCAGTTTGGGACGTACCTTCTCCCATTGCCTTCAATGATAAGTTCAAGATCAAAGTCGGAGTCAAGTGCTCCTCTGGGTGCAAGCTGACGGACCAGGAGATTAGAATCTATGGCCGCAGGGGCAAGAAAGTGGCCACTGGAGCGTTAGGTGACGTTCCTTGGGCGGGTGCGAGTGCGCTATATTGGGCGGAGATGGAGCTGGAGGCCCCAGGCGTTGAGGGATATCACAAGTGGACGGTCAGATCCCGGAAGCCAGACCTGGAACTCCCGCACGGGGAGGCCTCTTACAGTTTCTCCTTCACCACCGCCAGGCCGCCCGAGCATGTGGTAAAGGTGAAGGTCATCAGATACGATACAAAGGCCCCCATTAAGCATGCTCGCGTTGTCTTGAGCGCGCCAAGTGGCCCCTCATACGCGGGCTACACCGACGAAGGCGGAGTGGCGAAGTTGGAGGTGCCCAAGGGCGAGTACAACCTCTACCTCTCAAAACGCGGTCACTATTCAAAGGGCGGTGCCTTTAAGAGCTTTCAAACGACAGTCAAGATAACCCGTAATGAAACCATCAAAGCAGAGCTTTTTCGCGCTCCCCCGCTTCTCGATATGTAGCGATAGAGTGACTATGCCGCCGCGGCCAGGACCACGGCCGGTCAAGTGGGAGTGACAGTTAGGCTTGGCTTGGGTATGCCAGAAACGCTCATTGTCCTGGTCGTCCTCGTGTAAGACTTTGGGGTGGGGAAACTGCCCCTCGTCCGTCGGTCGATTAGACCGTTGAGGGCCCAACCGGGTGTCTCCATCAGGTTGGGTCTCTTGCTTGCCCTACAATGCAATAGCACTTGACAGACATAGGAGGCCTCCCCTGCCGATCACGAAAGAAGAACGAGAACTAAGTAACCACGTGCGACGAAGATGGCAACTGCTGCGACGCTTGCGCCAACTTATCCAGTTTCTCGGCCTGGCTCTGTTCCTGTACCTCTTCGTTAGAACGACGCGGGAGGGGGGATCGCCGATCCCCGTCAACCTCTTCGCCCGCCTTGACCCGCTTCTGGCCCTGAGCTCCATGCTGGCGGCCAGGAGAGCGATTCCGAACTTTGCTCCGGCCATCATCACCGTGGTGGCCACCCTGGCCTTGGGGAGGATCTGGTGCGGCTGGATCTGCCCTCTGGGGACGGTTCTGGACCTCTTCGGTACGAATGTCAGGGAAGCTATCCCCGAGCGGTTGCGTCAGGTCAAGTATTTCCTGCTGTTTGTGGTTATTGTGGCTGCTCTCCTGGCCAGCCTTACGCTGATGTGGTTGGACCCCATCACTATCCTGTTGTCGCCCTTGGCTGGGGTAGTCTACCCCACCATACTACCAGAAATCGGCACCCCGGCAACAAGTTGGACAGGCGAGCCTCTCCAGCCCGTGGTCTATCCGATCCTGGCCTTGCCCCTGCTGATCATCCTGGGCCTGAACCTCGTCGCCAGGCGCTTTTGGTGCCGTTACCTCTGCCCTCTGGGGGCGCTTCTGGCGCTGTTCTCCAAGTTCTCGTGGCTCCAACGGTTTGTGGCGGATAGCTGCCCCGAGTGCAAGCAGTGCGTCCCACAATGCCCCATGGACATCATCAGCGGGGAGGACTTCAGCAGCGACCCCGGCGAGTGTCTGCAATGCTTGAACTGTCACGCCGGCTGTGCGGTGGCTTCGCTAACCTTCAAGGGGGGATGGAGCCCGGGCTTCGGCTACGAGTATGACCCCTCCCGCCGTCAGTTTCTGGCCTCCCTGGCTGCTGGCGTAGCGGCGGCCAGCCTACCGAAGACGGGTTTGCTGAAGAGTAAGAACCCCTATCCGCTTCGTCCTCCCGGGGCCAGGGAAGAAGAGTTCCTCACCAGATGTGTACGCTGTGGTGAGTGCATCAAGGTCTGCCCAGAGAACGCGCTACACCCGGCCCTGCTTGAAGCGGGGTTGGAAGGGCTATGGACGCCGATGCTCGTGCCTCGCTTGGGCTATTGCAACTACTCGTGCAACGCTTGCGGCCAGGTCTGTCCCAGCGGGGCCATCCCTGCCCTATCGCTGGAAGAGAAGAGAAAGGCGGTTATCGGCACCGCTGTCGTTGATTTTGACCGCTGTTTACAATGCACGTTGTGCCGGACTCAGTGCCCCGTACACGCCATCGAAGTAGGGCAGGTGGAGGGGAAGCTGGGCCCATTCCCTAAGGTACTGCCGGAGAGTTGCATCGGCTGTGGCATCTGCGAGTTCGTGTGTCCCGTGGACGGGGAGGCAGCGATAAGGGTTTATGCCCCTGGCGCCCTTGGATGACGGGAGCCTCCGGCACGCCAGAGAGCTGCTCTATGTGCCGGGGAGAGCTTGATGCGTTGGGCTTTTCTGTCCTGAAATGGAGGTGAGACATATGCCACATTTGGGTGTGCCGGAACTGTTGATCATCTTGTTGATCATCGTGCTGGTGTTTGGGGTGGGCAAACTGCCCCAGATAGGCAAGGCCGTAGGACAGGGGATAAGGGAGTTCAGAGAGGGTACTCAGGGCTTGGGCTTGGCGGAGGAAGATACCTCGGAGGCCAGTTCCAACAAGAGCGGCGAAGCCTAGCTGCCCAGGTTGAGTCAAAGACCCCTGCGGCTTTTCGGCCCACACGTTAAGTAGCCTGAGGGCGAGCTAGAAGCGCTGGCTAGACAGGTGGTGCTCACCGCGAAAGGGGCGTCGGTTGTGGCTCGCTGCCTTGTCGGTGAGAACGCCGGGGCAGCGGAGTCCTGGGAATAGTGTGCTGATGGCACCATTGGTGCCACTGTCTTCTGCTGAGGAGAGCCCGATTGGTCGGGCTCTCTCTTTTCGTATTGCGGGGTCTGCCAGACCACGGGTGGTGTCCAAACCCTTGCGAAGGTTCCAAACCTTCGCAAGGGTGAAGTAGAGGCGAGAGGGGAAACGCCATGATTGCTCTGCAAAGCCAACGGTGGTATATTGGCCAGATGTGTCAACACGCCGTGACGCGGACCACCTAGCTGTCCAGGGAGAGAGCCCGTGGCCGATTACAGAGTGAGCTTCAAGCCGCAAGATCGGGAGGTGGAAGTTGCTGAGGGAACCCTGATCAGCGAGGCGGCCGCCAAGGCCGGGATCGACCTGAACATGCCCTGCGGAGGTCAGGGTCGCTGTGGACGCTGTGCGGTGATCGTGGAGCAGGGGGAGGTCCAGCGGAGATCGGTCGCTCGCCTGTCGAACGAGGCGCTGGAGGAGGGGTACGCTCTGGCCTGCCAGACCGTGGTGAAGGACGACCTGGTGGTCACCATCCCGCCCCAGGAGAAGATCGAGCGGCGCCTGCCCACCGCGCAGCGCGTGGCCAGGGTGGAGCTGCCGTTCGCCTACGACCCCGAAAAGGACCAGGCGATTCGGAAGTACTTCCTGGAGATCGAGCCACCCACCCTGATTGACAAGACCGATGATCTCGCCAGAGTGGTTCGCACGCTCAACACGCAGCACGAAACGGGAATAGCGCGGCTGGCGGTTGACGTGGCCCTGTTGCGAAAAATGGCCGGTGTCTTACGTGGGGCTCAGTGGAGGACCACGGTGGTGGTGGAAACCGACACGTGGGTGTCCCCAGACGGTCCGCCCCGGCTGGTGGATATCGTGCCCGGCGACACAGTGGCGTCCTCCTGGGGCGTGGCCGTGGACATCGGCACCACCAGCAACGTCGTCTATCTTGTGGATCTGCTGACTGGCAGGGTGGTGGATACGGCCTCCGACTACAACCGTCAGATTTCGCGGGGAGAAGACGTCATCTCCCGCATCATCTACGCCGGTAAGGGGGACGGCCTGGCAGAGCTGCAAGGTCTGGTAGTGGGCACCATCAACGGCTTGCTGAAGAAGTTGGCGGCGGACAATGGCCTCTCCACCGACGACATCTATAAGATGACCGTGGCTGGCAACAGCACCATGATCCACCTGTTTCTCGGTATGCCTCCGGAGTCCATCCGCATGGAACCCTACATCACGACCTCCGACCGGCCTCTACCCGTGATGGCCTCGCAAGTTGGTGTGGAGATTTGTCCCCTGGCCACGGTTGATTGCCTGCCCGGCGTGGGCAGCTACGTCGGTGCCGATATCACGGCAGGGGTCTATAGCTCGGGTATGTGCGATTACGGGGGGCTGACTCTGTTCATCGACATCGGCACCAACGGTGAGATGGTCCTGGGCGACTGCGACTGGCTGATCTCCTGCGCTTGCTCCGCGGGTCCCGCCTTCGAAGGAGCTGGGGTGCGCGATGGGATGCGGGCCACAGCGGGCGCGATTGAAGAGGTCTGGATAGATGACAATACCTATGAAGCGACCTACAGGGTGATCGGCGATGAACCCCCCAGGGGGATCTGCGGCTCGGGCCTCATCTCCCTGTTGGCCGAATTGTTCATCAGCGGCGTGATGGACAAGGCCGGCAACATCGACGTCGGGCTGGACACGCCTCGCGTTAGACAAGGGGATCACGGCCCGGAGTACGTTGTGGTCAAGGCTGAGGAGACGGCCACCGGGCGTGACATAGTGATCAACAAGGTGGACATCGATAACCTGCTGCGGGCCAAAGCGGCGGTCTACGCCGGGTTCTCCGTGCTGGCCAGGAGCGTGGGCATTGATCTGAGCACCGTGGAGCACATCCTGATCGCCGGCGCCTTCGGCCAGTATCTGGACGTGGAGAACGCCATCCAGATCGGTTTGTTGCCCGACGTGCCGCGGGAGCGGATCAAGTTTCTGGGGAATACCTCCATCATGGGAGCGTACCTGGCCCTGGTAAGTCGCGAGAGCCGGGCGAAGATCGCGGAGCTGGCCCACAGGATGACCTATCTGGAGCTCAGCGCAGACAATACCTTCCACGATGAGTGGGTGTCCGCCCTCTTTTTCCCGCACACCCATATCACAGATTTCCCCTCGGTCATGGAACTGCTGAAAGGCAAGAGACATTAGTGAGCGGTGATCGCCAAGACCACTCGCTCAGAGAACTGGGAGGCATTGGATGCTGACGAAGGAAGAACTGTTGGCTAGGGCGCAGAAGCCCTCCGAAGACGCGATGAAGCTTCACCCCTTCTACAGGGGGAAGATCGAGGTGGTGGCCAAGTGCGTCGTACGCGACTTCCAGGATTTCGGGATCTGGTACACGCCAGGCGTGGCGGCCCCCTGCCGCGCCATCGCCAAGGACAAGGAACTGGCCTACGACTATACCAACAAATGGAACAGCGTAGCTGTGGTCACCGACGGGACGCGCGTGCTCGGCCTGGGCGACATTGGCCCCGAGGCCGCCATGCCGGTGATGGAAGGCAAGGCGCTGCTGTTTAAGTACCTGGGTGGTGTGGACGCGGTGCCCATCTGCCTGGACACCAAGGACCCCGATCAGTTCATTGCCACGGTGAAGCTGCTCCAGCCATCCTTCGGAGGCATCAACCTGGAGGACATCTCACAGCCCAAGTGCTTCCGTATCCTGAACACCTTGCGCAGAGAGATGCACATCCCAGTATGGCATGATGACCAGCAGGGCACGGCCGCAGTCACCCTGGCGGGTCTCATCAACGCCCTGGAGGTCGTGGGCAAGTCGCTGTCGGAAGCCAGGATTGCCATGATTGGCGCAGGGGCCGCCAATCTGTGTATCGCCCGGCTGCTCATTCCGGCGGGGGTCACCCCTGGCCACATTATCATGTGCGACTCCAAGGGCACTCTGCATCGAGGAAGGACCGAACTCAAGGAGAAGTACGCCGAGAAGTGGGAGATGTGCCTCAAGACCAATGAGGACGCCGTGACGGGAGGAAGTGTCGAGGCCATCAGAGGCGCGGATGTCCTTATTGCCCTATCCACCCCGGGACCCGGCACTGTCAAACCGGAGTGGGTGGCGGAGATGGCTGCCGACGCCGTTGTCTTCGCCTGTGCCAACCCGGTGCCAGAGATCTGGCCCTGGGAGGCTAAGGAAGCGGGCGCCAGGATCATGGCTACAGGCCGCTCCGACTTCCCCAATCAGGTCAACAACTCCCTCGGCTTCCCTGGTATTTTTAGGGGCACGCTGGACGTCAGGGCCAGGACCATCACCGACGAGATGTGTATCGCGGCAGCCTACGAATTGGCCAAAACGGCCCAGGATCGGGGCCTGCACGAGGAATACCTTGTCCCCACCATGGATGAGTGGGAGGTCTTCCCCCGGGAGGCGGTGGCGGTGGGCCTGAAGGCTATCGAGCAGGGCGTGGCGCGCGTGGAGGCTGGCCGCGACGAGCTCTACGAGCAGGCCAGCCGGATCATCGAGCGGGCCCGAGGGGAGATCCAACTGCTGATGGACGAAGGGATCATCCCGCCCCCGCCCGAGGAGTAGCCCGGTATCGTCGTTCCCGCCCGCGGGTCCGGGCTTGAAAAATCCGGAATAATTTGGTATACTTTCTCTGGAAAGGTCCAACGGCAAAAAACGTAGGAGCGTCTGGCGGTCGGGCTGGGTTGGGCCATCGCCAGCGCCATCCGTCAGTCGCCCCCGGCGGAGTGAACGACCTGACTGAGGTACGGCAACAAGACGCTGGCTGAACCTGCCGGCGCGCGTTTTGGGCAGGCCATTGGTGTAGGATGGACATGGTGTGGCTGAGGCGTCGGCCTGGGTGTTATGGCGCGAAACGCTGGTGAATGACTGTTGGATTGCGCCGGTCCGTTGTGCGAACGAGGCCAACGGTCGGGCAGAGCGAGGGGAGGTGGAACATGAGCCTGGTCAGCAGGGGTGCGGACTATGCCATCAGGGCGATGCTGGACGTGGCCGGTCTGCCCGAGGACACCAGGACAGTAACGGAGAGAATTGCCGAGCGTCAGGATATCCCGGTTGCCTTTCTTAGCAAGGTGATCGCTCAGTTGACGCAATCGGGGCTCTTGCGCACTCATCGCGGGGCCGCGGGAGGCGTCTTGCTGGGCAAGCCTGCTGAGGAGATAACTCTGCGGCAGGTGGTGGAGGCAGTCCAGGGACCCATCGTGCTCAATATCTGCACTGGTCCTTATGACGGCTGCGCCAGGGCGGGAGCATGCCCGGCACAGCGTGTTTTCGATGAGGCGCAGCGCAGCCTTCACGACGCATTGGAGCAGGCCACCCTGGCCGAGTTGGCCAGACTGGGGGCAAGCCTGTCCGGCTGGGAGAGTCAGTAGCTCAGAAGAACCGTTCGCGAGTGAAGGCGCCTCAGGCTCCGGGCTCACAGCGTGAGTGCAGAGCCCATCCAACTCTTGCCTTCGACGAGAGCGCTGGGCTACAATAGCCGCGTGTGTCGCTGGGCCAGCAAGGCGTGAGAGCACACCATCCTTCCGGCAGAGGAAGAAGGCTGTATGGAGATCAACGGGGGTGACCTGACCGGCACCCTGGATTTGGGCTTCCTGGCCCAGGTGGAGGAGAGAAGCGGCGAGGACCTCAGCCGCTGCTACTACTGTCTGAAATGCACTGCGGGTTGTCCCTCGGCCCCAGCTATGCCCTACGGTCCGGCACAGATGGTGCGTTTGGCGCAACTGGGACTGAAGGACCCCTTGTTGGAAAGCCCCAGCATCTGGTTCTGCTTGCACTGCGAGACCTGTGGGGCCCGCTGCCCCAATGAGATCAGCATCGCCAGGCTGACGCAGGCCCTTCGCCAGATGGCCATGGAGGAGAAGGGCGAGGAGCTGAAGGGGCAAGCCGGGATCCAGGCCCTGCGCACTCTCGGAGAGAACATCCTCACTACCCACAACATCTCCGCCGAAGACAACAGCCACCGGCTGATGTGGAGCGAGAACCTGGAACGGGTGCCCGAGGGGCTGGAGAGAAAGGCGGGCGCCCAGACCCTATACTTCGTGGGCTGCGTCTCATCTTTCTTCCCCATGACCTACGTCATCCCCCAGGCCTTCGTCCAGATCCTGGAGGAGGCCGGCGAGAGCTTCACGGCTCTGGGCGGTGAGGAATGGTGTTGCGGATATCCTCTACTGATGGCCGGCATGGGTGCTCAGGCGGAGGAGACGGTACGCCACAACGTGGAGCGGGTCCGTGACCTCGGCGTGCGAAGGGTCGCGACCACCTGTCCAGCCTGCTACCACATGTGGAGGCACTTCTACCCCGATATCCTGGGCGAGGAAGTGGGCGTGGAGGTGGTGCACTCCACTCAACTGCTCGCTGAGCTCCTGGACGAAGGGCGCCTGAAGTTGAAGGCCACCCCCAGACGGGTGACCTATCACGACCCGTGCGACCTGGGGCGCAAGAACGATTTGTACGATGCCCCCCGACGGGTGCTGGAGGGAGTGCCGGAACTCTCCCTCCAGGAGATGTCGGACACTCGCCGGGATGCGCTGTGCTGTGGCGGAGGCGGGAATGTGGAGACCTTCAACCCAGAACTGGTGGGCGAACTGTCCGAGAGGCGATTCCGCCAGGCCTTGGAGACAGAGGCCGAGGTGATTGTCTCCGCCTGTCCCCAGTGTGAACGCACGCTCACGGCCGAGGCCCGGCGGGAGAAGGCCCGGGTGAGGGTCATGGACCTGGTGGAGTTCGTCTGGAGAGCGCTGGATACGGGCGAGTAGGCGGACCCTAGAGGGCACGTGAGACTGGTCCTATGAGTGGGCAGGACAAGGGTAGATCAGAGAGCGATGTGCTCGTAGTGGGAGCGGGCATCGCGGGGATGCAGGCCTCTTTGCTCCTGGCGGAGATGGGCTTCCGGGTCCGCCTGTTGGATAGGGCACCAGCCATAGGCGGGTTCATGCCCTTGCTGGATCGGACCTTTCCCACCAACAGTTGCGGTCTCTGCTTCATGTCACCGACGCCCCCGGCTCTATGTCCGTTCATCGAATGCAGCAGGCATCCGCTGATCGAACTTGTCCCCAACTCGGAGATAGAAGCCCTGGAGGGAGAAGCGGGCGACTTCCAGGCCTCTATCGTCCACAGACCTCGCTACGTGGATGTCGAGGTGTGCAACTCGTGTGGAGAGTGCGCCGCCGTGTGCCCTGTAGAAGTACCCCGGGAGCTGGGTGGAGGTCTGGAGACCCGCCGGGCGATCTACCGTCCCTACCCCCAGGCATTTCCTTCTGCGTTCGTCATCGACCGGGAGGCCTGCACCGCATGTGGTGAGTGCGTCAAGGTCTGCCCTCGAGGCGCCATCGACCTGGACATGCCGGAGCGCCGCTCTACCCTGGGTGTGGGCGCGGTGATCTTGACGCCAGGGTTCGAGCCTTTCGATGCCGGTCAAAAGACCGAGTTTGGCTACGGCGTGCATCAGAACGTCCTGACCAGCATCCAGTTCGAGAGGATGCTCAGCCTGACCAGCCCCTCGCGAGGGCTGCCGGCGCGGCCATCTGACCAAGAAGCTCCCCAACGCCTCGCCTTCATCCAGTGTGTGGGTTCCAGGGACATCTCCTGCGACCGAGGATACTGCTCCTCTATCTGCTGCATGTATGCCACGAAACAGGCTATGTTGGCCAAGGAGCGACTGCCCGATGCCGAGGTGACCATCTTTCACATGGACGTAAGGACCTTCGGCAAGGGTTTCGAGCGGTACTACGAACGCGCGAAGGAAGAGTACGCCATCAACTACCGGCGAAGCATGATCTCCAGGGTGAGAGAGCTGGCGGAGAGCAAGAACCTCACCCTCGCCTGTGTGGATGACCAGGGCTGCCCTGCGGAGGAGGAGTTCGACCTGGTGGTGCTGTCCGTCGGCTTTGGGCCGCCCCTGGGCGCGGCGGAGATGGCGGAGGCATTGGGCATCTCTCTCAACAGTCACGGGTTTGCGGCGACTGTGGCGTTTTCGCCCCATGAGACCGATCGCCCGGGAGTCTTTGTAGCCGGCGGGTTCAGGGAGCCCCAGGACATCCCCGAGGCGGTGGTGGAGGCCTCTTGCGCGGCCGCCGGGGCGGCGGAACTACTGGCGGCGAGGCGTGTCCCCTGGGCTTCGAAAGAATATCCGGCCGAGCGCGACGTCAGCGAGGAAGATCCACGGGTGGGTGTGTTTTTGTGCCAGTGCGAGGGTAACATAGCGGATGTCGTGGATCTGCCACTTCTGGCGGGGTATGCTGTTGACCTCCAGGACGTGGCCTGCGTGGAGCAGGTGGACAAGGCGTGTGAGCTAGAAGGGCTGGAGGCGATCAAGTCAGCCATTGCGGTCCAGGAACTGAACCGCGTGGTGGTGGCCGGGTGCACGGAGCGTCTGCACGGTGATCTGTTCGAGGGCACTTTGCGGCAGGGCGGTCTCAACCCCTGCCTGCTGGAGCGGGCGGACTTGCGGGAAGGGTGCGCCTGGGCCCACGGCGATCAGCCGGAGCAGGCCACTCAGAAGGCTCGCCAACTGATCGCCATGGCCGTGGCCAAGGCCCGGTTGCTTACGCCGAGTCAGGCGGCGGAGGCGGAAGTCTCGCCCGGGGTACTGGTCATCGGCGGTGGGGTGGCTGGCCTGGAGGCCGCCCTCTCTCTCGCCGGCCAGGGTTTCTTCGTGCACCTGGTGGAGAAAGAAAAGGAGCTGGGGGGTCATCTGCGCCACATCCACTACACGCTGGAGGGGGGCGACACTCAGCAATACCTGAACGACCTGATCGAGCGGGTGGGGCGAAATGAACTGATCACCCTGCACCTGGGCGCTGAACTGAAGGAAGTGACCGGTGACGCTGGCCGGTACACCACGGTCCTCGCCAGCGACGGAGATACGGAGCAACTGGCGCATGGGGTGATCGTCGTGGCTACAGGCGGCGAGGAGGTCGAGCCCAACGAGTACCTGTATGGCGAGCACCCTCAGGTGGTGACCCAGCGGGAGCTGGAGGAGAGGATAGCCACGGACGAGGGGAGTCTCGCTGGTTTGAAGAACGTGATCATGATCCAGTGTGTGGGCTCGCGTGAGCCGGACCATCCCTATTGCAGCCGTATCTGTTGCTCGGTGGCTATCAAGAACGCTTTGCGCCTCAAGGAGTTACAGCCCGAGGCCAACGTCCTCATCCTCTTCCGCGACATGCGGACCTACGGCTTCCAGGAGGATTACTATCTGAAGGCTCGCGAGAAGGGCGTGATCTTCATCCGCTACGAGCCAGAGGCCAAGCCGAAGGTGGACGCGGTGAAGGACAGGCTGCGGGTGCTGGTGCATGAGCCGATACTGGGTGCAGATCTGACCCTGGACGCGGACCTGGTGGTGCTGAGCACGGGGGTAGCTCCCCGGGATAACCGGGCTCTGGCAGAAATGCTGGGCGTCCCCCTCGATGAAGATGGCTTCTTTGAGGAAGCGAACATCAAGGTGCGCCCTATGGATTTCGAGGCTGTGGGCATGTATCTGTGCGGACTGTCCCAGGGTCCCAAGAACATCGAGGAATCCATCGCTCAGGCCAGAGGGGCGGCCGCGCGTGCCGCGGTGATGCTGGCCAAGAGCCGGCTGGAGGGCCAACCGGCGGTACCTTTCGTGAATCCGAGGCTGTGCATCGCCTGTGGCAGATGCATTGAGACCTGTCCTTTCGGCGCGCTGGTCGCCGATGAGGAGACTGGTATCACCGAGGTTGTGCCCTTGCTGTGCCAGGGTTGTGGGGCCTGCTCGGTGGCCTGTCCCAGCGGCGCGATTCAGCAGCGGGTGTTCGAGAAGACGCAGTTGATGGCCGTGCTGGATGCGGCCCTGGACTAGAGGGCTTGATTCCCAGACAAGCGCGATGATGGAGCTAGGATAATGGAGGATTTCGAGCCCAGAATAGTGGCCTTCCTATGCAACTGGTGTGCCTACACGGGTGCCGATCTGGCAGGCACGTCCAGGATCCAATACCCGCCGAACGTGAGGGCCATTCGCGTGATGTGCACCGGAGGGGTGGACCCCATCTACGTGATCAAGGCCCTGCTGGAGGGGGCGGACGGGGTGTTCATCGGCGGGTGCCATCTGGGCGACTGTCATTACCAGAGCGGGAACCTCAAGGCCCGGAGGAGGGTGGCTATCCTGAGGGGCATCCTGGAGCAACTGGGGCTCGATCCTGATCGGGTGTGGCTGCGCTGGATAAGCGCCAGCGAGGGCAAGCTCTTCGCAGATACGATAACGGAGATGGTCGGGGCGCTCAAGGAGAAGGGGCCCAATCCCATGCGCGAGGCCTGGGCGATCTAGCGGAGCGGTGCGGAGGCACGACTGATGAGCGTGAAGGCGGTATTGCAGGTCAAGGACGGGGACGTGCTCGCGGCCTTGCGAGAGTTCCTGGGTCAACTCCTGGAGAACAAAGTGGTGGATGCCTTGCTCGTTCCGGTGGAGTTGCCCTCAGGGGACGCGGTCGTCCAGACCTTGATCAAGGATCCCGAGAGGCTGGCCACGGCCAATCCTCTGGCCCCCGTGATGATGGTCAACTCCGCGACTCTGGTCTCCAACCTTACCCGGCGGGGCAACCGGGAGAGGGTGGGGGTGGTGCTCCGGTCCTGTGAGATGAGGGCCCTGGTGGAGTTGGTGAAGCTCCAGCAAGTGACCACGGACAACTTGCTCACGCTGGGCATCGACTGCCTGGGTACCTACGAGGTGACCGAGTACGCTCGGCTGAGCAAGGAAGCAGGTGATGGTCGTGGTCGCACCGCGGAGCAGTGGCAGGCAGCGGAGGGAGGCGAGGTCCTGCCCCTGGAGGGCTACCAGTTCCGTGCGGCCTGCCAGATCTGCGAGTATCCTGTGCCAGCCGGCGTGGACATCAACATCGGTGTGATAGGAGTGGACACGGGCAGTGTGATCTTGCTGGAGATGGAGCCGGCGATAGGCTCGGAGATCGTGGAGAAGCTGGGTCTGCAGCAGGGTGAGGCCCCCGCCAGGCCAGAGGCGATAGCCAGGCTGGTGGCCACCAGGGAGAAGGCCAGGGATGAGGCGTTCGCTCGCTTCCGCGAGGCCGTCAACGACACAGCGAGCCTGGTCGCTCAGTTCTCCACCTGTGTGGCCTGCCACAACTGCACCCGTGCCTGCCCGATCTGCTACTGCAAAGAGTGCATCTTCGAGACCGATACCTTCCGGCACACTTCCGAGCGGTACCTGATGTGGGCGGGGAGGAAGGGCGCGGCCAGAATGCCCAGCGATACGCTGCTCTTCCAGTTGACCAGGATGAACCACATGGCCACGTCGTGTGTGGGGTGTGGCATGTGTGAGAGCGCCTGCCCCAGCGATCTGCCGCTGGCGCTGATCTTCCGCACGGTGGGTGAGAAGGTCCAAGGGTTGTTCGACTACCTTCCCGGCCGCAGTGTGGAAGAGGAGTTGCCTGTGGCTACCTTCAAGGAAGACGAGCTGCCGGAATACAAGTAGGTCACACTGCGGGAGTGGTTTGTAGTAAGGGCTTCAGCCCTTCGGAAACGCTAAAGCGCAGACCGGTCGTTTGTAGTAGGGGCTTTAGCCCTTCGCATGCGCTAAAGCGCACACTACGAACCTCGGGGCGTTGACTCCCGGGGTCGCTGGAGGTGGCGCGAGATGAGTGAAGAGATGGTGGGTTCCGGTTTCCGGCTAATACTCAACGCCACAGATGGCTCCCAGGTCTCGGAGAAGGCGACACGGCAGGCGGCCTATCTGGCCAAGACGACGGGAGCTGAGCTAGTGATCCTTCACGTCGTAGAGACCGGCTTCGCCTGGTATACGGGGGCCTTCTACCAGCAGATGATCGACGAACTACGGGGCTGCGGGGAGAAGGTCCTGGAGCGGGCGGCTGCTATCGCGGAGGAAGCAGGAATGAAGGCTCGCACCCAGAGTGTCGATGGTCACTCCGGGACGGCCATCGTCCGGGTTGCTGAGCGGGAGGGGGCGGATCTCATCGTCTTGGGTGCCCTGGGCAGGAGCATGGTGGAGGAGGCCCTGGTGGGCAGCGTCTCCCACTACGTGGTTCGCCACGCCCACTGCCCGGTGCTGGTGGTGAAGTAGATTACCGGTCGAGTTTGTCAGTCGGCTGTGTCGAAGCGGCGCTGCTCTCGTTCGCGGTGCTATGCAGCCACGCTGGTGCTGGCGTGACCGCGAGCATCCGCTGCTAGCCGCTATCCTGGCCTAGCAACCGTTGCAGACGCTCCGAATGCAGATGACAGATAGCTACGGCGATGGCATCGGCGGCATCGTCAGGTTGGGGTATGGAGTCCAGGCCCAACAGGATCTGCACCAGCTTCTGGATCTGCTCCTTGCTGGCTCTGCCGTAGCCGCATACAGATTGCTTCACTTCAAGGGGGGTATACTCGTGAAAAGGCAACCCGGCGTCCGCCACGGCCAGAAGGACGACACCTCTGGCTTGGCCGACAGCCATAGCGGTGCGCACGTTCTTGTTGAAGAAAAGCTTCTCCACGGCCACGGCACTTGGCTGGTGATGGGTGACGATCTCTCCCAGTTCCCGGTAGATGGTCTGGAGTCGCTGAGGAAGGGCTGTGTCAGGGGAAGTGCTCACCGTCCCGTAATCCACCAGGGTGAGCGTATCATCCTCTCGACAGACCAGCCCCCACCCGGTCGTCGCCGTGCCCGGATCGATTCCCAGGACTAGCATGATTCTTCGCCGCGGGCTTACTCCTGCGCTTCCTCGTACTTGAGTACCATCGCCGGCGTCAAGTAGAGGTTCGAGAAGACCTGTCGCACGTCTTCGAGCTCTTCCAGGGCCTCGATGATGCGCATGATTTTGAAAGTGTCAGACTCGCTCAATTCGTTCATGGACCTGGGAGTCATGATCAGATCTGCTGTGTTGAGTTCGAGCCCCTCGGCTTCCAGGGCTTCCTTGACCCTTCGCAGGTCGCTGACGGTAGTATAGACCTCCACAGTCCCGTTATCGATGTTTACGTCCACAGCCCCCTCATCGATGGCCAGTAGAGCCAATTCCTCCGGGTCCCGGTCACCCGCCTCCACGCTGATGAAGCCCCGCTGTTCGAAGAGGTAGCTCACCGCACCAGTCTCCGCCATCTTTCCGCCATGGCGAGTGAGGATGCGCCTGATGTCGGCCACGGCCCGGTTGCGGTTGTCAGTCAGCGTGTCCAGGAGCAGCGCTATGCCGTCGGGGGCGTAGCCCTCGTACATGATCTCCGCCAACTCTTCGCCCTTAAGCTCCCCCGTGCCCCTCTTGATGGCCCGCTCGATGTTGTCTTTGGGCATGTTGGCCTGTCTGGCCTTGTCTACCACAAGGCGCAGACGAAAGTTGGCATCGGGATCCCCGCCGCCCTCACGGGCGGCTACGGCGATCTCACGGGCGATTCTGGTGAAGGCCTGTCCTCTCTTCGCGTCAGTCGCTTCCTTCTTGCGTTTGATCGTGGACCACTTCGAGTGTCCAGACATACCTCTTACCTCCGTGGCTCCGGGTCGGTGAAGAGCATGCGCAGTTGTCGGGCGGTCTGCACGGCCTGGCCCTGCCAGTGGTTGTTAGCGAACACGAAAGTCTTGTCCGTGGCCTCTTCCAGCTTGCCTATCCTAGGGACCCATTCCTCCAATTCCTCGTCGCTGTAGGTGTAGTCATACCTTTCCCAAGCCTCTTTGTGCTGCCACCACTTCTTGGCGTTTCGACCGTGCAAGCGGACGTAGCCAATGGAACTCGTGGCCTCAGCCACTGGCGGGATAAGCCCCTTCAGGCGGGGCTGGTCCACGCAGCAGAAGCCCAGGTTGTTCTCCCGTAAGAAGGCGAAGGTCTCTTCGCTGATCCAATCGCGGTTCCGGAGTTCGATGACCACGGGAAGGGTGCCCATCTGCTGGCGAAGGAAAAGCAGGTAGTCCAGGCTGTCCTGGCCGGCGCGGAAGGACCAGGGGAACTGGGCCAACACGCAGCCGAGCCGCTCTGCATCGAGGAGCGGCACCAGCGAGTTGATGAACTCGGAGAAGACTTGCTTGTTGTCCTCCCTCTGGTGTGTCATGTCCTGATGAGCCTTGAGGGTGAACAGGAAGTCCGGCGGCGTCTTGTCTAATAGCCGCTCCAGCGTGGAGGTAGTGGGTATGCCATAGTAGGAGAAGTTCAGCTCCGTAGCCTTGAATTCACGAGCGTAGAACGACAACCACTCACTGCGGGGCATACCTTCAGGGTAGTAAGGGCCCACCCAATCCTTGTAGCTGAAGCCGCTAGTGCCGAAGTAGATCATCTCCCACCAAGGCGTCAAAGAGAGCCGAAGCAGCATATCCTTTGAGGGCGTGAAGCGGTAGCACCGCGCCGCTGGCGGTGCCATGGCCGCCAGCTACTTCTTGTAGCGGTACAGAATTCGGCCCCGAGTGGGGTCGTAGGGTGACAACTCCACCAGGACCCGGTCACCGAGAAGTATCCGGATATAGTACTTACGCATCTTTCCGGAGATGTGGGCCAGCACCTCGGGTCCACTATCCAGCTGGACGCGAAACATCGCGTTGGGCAATGCCTTGACCACCACGCCTTCAGCCTGAATACCCTTGCTTTTCTTGGCTCTCTCCTCCGTCTCCTTCTTAGCCATAAAGTCTCCTTCTATCTGGGCTCATAAGTCCCAGCGATCTCCTTCCATCTCCTCGTCCTCCTCTAGGATAAGGACCTCCCTCCAACGCCCCCCTGACTCCGGGGGCCCTATGATACCCTCATCCTCTAGCTTGTCCATGAGTCTGGCTGCTCGAGGATAGCCGATTCTAAGTCGCCTCTGCAACAGGGAGGTAGAGGCTCGTTCGTGTTGCCGCAGGAGGGCGATGGCATCATCCAGCAGATCATCGCGCTCATCATCCTGAGCCGCGGCCTCTATCTCGCCCCAGGGTGCCTTAATCTCAGCGCCGAAGGGAACCGATTTCGTCCAGAACTGGACCACCCTCTCTATCTCTTCATCCGACACAAAACATCCCTGTAGACGGACCAACTTGGACGAGTCTGGTGCCATGTACAGCATGTCGCCTTGCCCCAGGAGAGTCTCTGCGCCTGCCGTATCCAGCACGACCCGGGAATCCACCTGAGAGGTCACCGCGAAGGAGATGCGTGCTGGGAAGTTGGCTTTGATCAAGCCCGTGACCACATCCACAGAGGGCCGCTGAGTGGCGATGACCAGATGTATTCCCGTGGCCCGGGACATCTGGGCCAGCCTGCAGATGATGCGCTCCACTTCGTCCGGGGCCATCATCATCAGATCGGCCAGTTCGTCGATGGCCACTACTATGTAGGGCAGGGGTTCCTCAGTGGGAGGCAGCTTGTCGTAGTTGTAGTCGTTGATGTTCCTCGCGGCCACGCGGGAGAGAAGGGAGTAGCGCCTGTCCATCTCGGCCATGACCCATCTCAAGGCAGGCAGCACACGCTCCATGTCTGTGACCACGGGCGCGGCCAGGTGAGGAAGCCCGTTGAAATGGATTAGTTCCACCGTCTTGGGGTCGATCATCAGCAGCTTGAGGCGGGACACGGAATTGTTGAACAGAAGGCAAGTGATGATAGCGTTGAGGCAGACGCTCTTCCCGGACCCGGTAGCCCCCGCGATGAGCAGATGGGGCATGGTGTCCAGGCTGGTCACCACAGAGCGTCCCGAAACATCCTGGCCCAACGCGATCTTCAGTGGGGAGTCCAGTCGGCGGAACTCCTCCGATTCCATGACTGTACGCAGCGCCACCATGGAAATCTCGTCATTGGGGACCTCGATGCCCACGAGGGGCCGTCCGGGTACAGGGGCCTCAATACGGATGGGGGCAGCGGCCAGGGCCAGAGCCAGATCCTTGGACAGGGCGCTTATCTTGTTGACCCGTACCTTTCGCGAGACCATCTCGCCGTCGGCACCCTTGCGCTCCACGTATCCTGGCTCAACGCCGAACTGGGTCACCGTTGGGCCTTGACTGATCTCCACGACCTTTGCTGGCACGCCGAAGCTCCGTAGGGTCTCCTCGATGATCCTCATCTTGTGTCGCGCATCGGCTTCGCTCATCACCTCTGGGGAGGACTCGGCCAGCAGGTCCAGGGGCGGAAGTGGGCCTTTTTCAAAGGGGGGGCGCATGGTTGGTGATTTCAAGTTCGTCAGGGGCTGGGAGGCCACAGTGCGCAGCGGCTCAACCTGCTCTGGAAGCGCCGGGATGGAAGGTGTCACTCGGTCCGGCTCCTCTGGGGTTCCCTCCTCACCGTCCTGTCTGTCGAGGTACGGAGTCACGCGATCTTGATAGACGGACGTCGCCCGCCTGTTCAGAGCCGCTGCCGCATTTTGTAGGTGTGCCGGGGAGATGCTCGCTGCCAGCAAGATGCCGGCCAGGCCCAGCAGGACTAGAACCAAGAAGGCGCCGATGTCACCTAACGACCTGTAGAGCGCTGAGCTAATGGCCCACCCGAGGTAGCCTCCGCCTCGCCCCTCTTGGGCCACACGCAGCGGGTCTGGGTAGAAGAAGTGCAGTAAGCCCAGCACGGTGAGGAAGAGTATGATACCTCCCAATACTCTGAGCCGCGGCGTGGCGCGCAGGAAAGCCAGGCCGCGCGCCAAGAGGGCGAACCCCACGACTATCAGGGCCAGGGTGGCCACAAAGGCACCCCAACCGAACACCCACCTCAGGAGCACGGACCAATTGTCTATCAGGAATCCCTGCGCCTGACGCACGGAGAGCAGGTTCAACAGGGTGATGGCTCCCGCGGCCATCAGCAGTAGACCCGCTATTTCCTCCTTCAGGCGAGGCTCCAGACTGATGGGGAACCGTCTCCAGAAGGGGTCCTTCTTGGAAGTCTTTCGTGCCATTCGAACAAGTCCCAAATACGCTGCGCGTACTCGCCGATCCCGGATGCCTTAGTCGGCCTGACTGAGCATCTCTGGGGCCGACTCGGTGCGGATACGACATTCCAGCCGCTCCAGCGGCCTCGAAGAGCGCCACGGCGCTATTATATGGCAGCTAGAAGCGGTTGTCAAGAGTAGGTGCGGAAGGGCAGAACGTAGCCCTACTGTGCAGGTCAGCGATTATCGCTTTTTCCAGCCAGATGCAGACCGTTTTCTCGACAGCCGGCACGCGTAGCAGGCCGTCCTGATGATGGCGGACAGCCACGCCACAGCACCATCGCGGCCTCCGCAAAAAAAAGGCCAACCTCGTAGCGGGTCAGCCCAGTCCATGGACGTGTTTGAGCCACCCATCGGATTCGAACCGACGACCTAGCGCTTACGAGGCGCTTGCTCTACCAACTGAGCTAGGGTGGCTGAGATGGGCCGTGCTGGATTCGAACCAGCGACTCCCTGCTTAAAAGGCAGGTGCTCTAACCAGGCTGAGCTAACGGCCCATCAGGGACAGTACCCCCTAAGGGCAGTATAGCACAGCACAACCCGAATTTCAACAGCGGGTGCGCGAGTTGTGGGGAACTACACTGCGGCTCCCGGTCCGAATCTAGTGAAGACAGCATGAGCTTCGGCGTGAGCAGCTCGGCCTGTACGCCGCGTTGATCGTCGGTGACCACATCAAGGACGGTGTGGTATAATGGTGCGCGCTCAGTAGATGATCTTGTGGAGGCTTCAGATGTTGACGGAGAACCTCGCTCGTGTGCCGATCGCCTTCTTGCCGACGCCCGTGGTGGAGATGAGACGGCTCTCTGAGGCGGTGGGTGGGCTGCGCATCTTGGCCAAGCGGGACGACCAGACGGGGTTGGCCATGGGCGGGAACAAGGCCCGCAAGCTGGAGTTCCTGATCGCTGACGCCCTGGCTAGAGGCGCGGACACCGTGCTCACGGTGGGCGGCCCGCAGTCCAACCACGTCCGCCAGACCGCGGCAGCGGCCAACATGTATGGGCTCCGGTCGGTGCTGATCCTACGGGGAACCAGCCCGTTCCAATGGGATGGCAATCTCTTGCTCGATGACCTCTTGGGCGCGGAGGTGCGGTGGGCTGGAGATAGGCCGTTGGAGGAGGCGATGAGCGATGTGGCTAGCGAGGAGGAAAGCACGGGTCATCGTCCTTACGCCATACCGTTGGGCGGCTCCACCCCGGTTGGCGCGGCAGGCTATGTGGCGGCCATGGAAGAGCTGATGGGCCAACTGGAGGGGCTGCGGACTCCAGTGGATGCAATAGTCCTACCGACGGGCTCAGCGGGGACACAAGCCGGGATTGTGGTTGGGGCCAAGGCTTTGGGCTTTGAAGGTCAGGTGGTGGGGATAAGCGTGTCGGCGGAAGCAGATGCCGTGCGCAGGCTGCTCGGGGAGCTGGCGCCCGCGACCGCGCAGTCCCTGGGGCTCGACATTCAGTTTGATGACAGAGACTTCATCGTTTACGATGACTACCTTGGTGGTGGCTACGGGGTATTGGGCGCGCCGGAGCGAGAGGCGATCCGGGTAGTGGCCCGCCTGGAGGGCGTTCTGCTGGACCCCGTGTATACTGGCCGAGCCATGGCTGGCCTTCTGGACTTGAGCAGCAAGGGCGTCTTTCAATCGGGTCAAACCATCCTCTTCTGGCATACTGGCGGTACAGCAGCTCTGTTCGCTTATGGCGAAGGTCTCACGCAGGGCGCTGGCTGAGGCCCTCCCCGCCAAGAGTCTGGCTCACGTCCCAGTCAAGACACGGGGCTGAGCGGCGCCCGAAAGCTCCTCGACACGGAAAGACATCACCCTGCTTCTGGCATGCTCAGGATACGCCCTATTGTCTTCTCCTCACTGGTTTGCTTCGCTCCCGCGCAGGATCGTTGACTTTTGACCGTGGACTTCATACAATCAGTCAGACCCCAGGAGGCGCCGATCTAATGGCCAAGAAGCTGATGCTTATCGACGGACACGCGCTGGCCTATCGCGCCTTTTTCGCCTTGCCGGTCGATGCCTTCTCCACCCCCGAGGGAGAGTTGACCAACGCGGTGTACGGTTTTACGATGATGCTGCTCCACGCCCTCCAAATGGAGAAGCCCGACTACATCGCCGTCACTTTCGATGCCCCTGAGGCTACTTTCCGCCACGAAGAGTTCGAGGAGTACAAGGCCCACCGGCCGCCGATGCGAGAAGAGATGCGGAGTCAGATGGGCCGCATCCGGCAGGTGGTACGGGCCATGAACGTCCCCACGTTCGAGCTGGCAGGATACGAAGCGGACGACCTGATCGGCTCACTGGCGCGGCAAGCCAGTGAGCAAGGTGTGGAAACGGTCATCGTGACCGGCGACAACGACACCCTGCAACTCGTGTCGCCCCAGGTGAGGGTGATCACTCCGGGGGGCCACAGCCAGAGGTTTTCGGACGCCAAGCTCTTCGACGAGCAAGCAGTGCGGGAGAAGTACGGCATAGAGCCGTCCCTGGTCGCCGACTACAAGGCGCTGGTGGGCGACAAATCCGACAACATCCCCGGTGTGGCTGGTGTGGGTGAGAAGACGGCCCAGCAACTGATTCAGGAGTACGGCAGCGTAGAGCGAATCTACGAGCATCTGGAGGAGATCGAGTCTGGCCGGGCCAGAAAGGCCTTGGAGGGCCAGAGAGAACAGGCGCAGCTGAGTAAGCGCCTGGCTACCATCGTCACTGATGTGCCCATCAAGCTGGACCTGGAGAAGTGCCGGACCAGCGACTATGATCGTGGAGAGGTGACCGATCTGTTCCGCGAGTTGGAGTTCAGGAGTCTGGTCCAGAGGTTGCCGCAGAGCGAGCATGGTCAGGCTACTCAGATGACCTTCTTCGCGCAGACGCCTCTGCCTGCGGAGCAGTCATTCGCCGTGACCTCGGAGGAGCAGCTTCTGTCGCTGGTATCTGAAGTGTTGCAGGCGCCCCGTATCGCTATTGACGTGGAAACGACCAGCACCGAGGCCATGAAAGCGGATCTGGTGGGCATCTCGCTTGCAGCGCAGCCGGGTCGCGGCTTCTACGTCCCGGTGGGACACCTTCTGGCCCAGGGATGGGGAGGGCAGCTGCCATTGGAGTTGGTTGCTGACCGTCTTCGCCCCGTCCTGGAAGACCCCAAGGTATCCAAGACGGCCCACAACGCCAAGTACGACTTGACGGTGCTTAGACGGCACGGGATAGAGGTGCAAGGACTGGCCTTCGACACCATGATCGCAGCCTACCTGCTTGAGCCGTCACGGCGCGGGTTCGGACTGAAGGACCTGTCGTGGAGCAAGCTGGGTATGGAGATGAGGCCCATCTCTGAGCTGATTGGCCAGGGCCGCGATCAGATCACCATGGCTCAGGTCTCCATCGCCGACGCCGCTGCCTACGCGGCGGCCGACGCCGAGGCTACTCTCAGGCTGGTCGATGTTCTGGAAGGTGAACTCCGGCGCAAAGAACAGTGGGAGCTGTTCCGCGATGTGGAGATGCCCCTGGTCAGAGTACTCATGGACATGGAGATGACCGGCGTCGCAGTGGATGTGGACGCGCTGAAGGAGATATCGAGGGGCATGTATCAGCGCATCATGGAGCTGGAAGAGCAAATCCAGGGCTTGGCTGGCCATCCGTTCAATGTCAGTTCCACGCAGCAACTAAGCGAGGTCCTTTTTGATGAGCTTGGGCTGCCGGTCAAAGCGCGGACCAAGACCGGCTACTCGACCAAGGCCAGTGTCCTGGAGGAGCTGAAATCGGAGCACCTGATCATCGAGTTGATCCTGGAGCACCGCCAGTTGACCAAGCTCAAGTCCACCTACGTGGATTCCTTGCCTCTCCTGGTGAACAGGGAGACAGGCAGAGTACACACGTCCTACAATCAGACCGGCACAGTCACAGGGCGCATCTCTTCCAGCGACCCCAATCTCCAGAACATACCGGTACGCACGGAACTAGGCCGGCACGTGCGCTGCGCCTTCGTGGCGGAGGAGGGCCGGCTGCTGCTGGGCGCGGACTACTCCCAGGTGGAGCTGCGGATCCTGGCCCACGTCTCTCAAGATCCTAGCTTGCTGGCCGCGTTCGCTCGCGGGGAGGACATCCATGCCAGCACCGCGGCTGCCGTGCTGGAGGTGCCTATCCCGAAGGTGACTCCGGATATGCGGCGCATCGCCAAGACGATCAACTTCGGGATCGTCTACGGGATGGGCGAGTACGGGCTGGCCCAGAGAACAGATCTGTCGGTGGAGGAGGCCCGCAAGTTCATAGACAACTACTTCGCGCGCTACGAGAAGGTAAAGGAGTATTTGGAGCAGACGAAGAAGGAGGCCCGGGAAAAGGGCTTTGTGTCCACTGTCCTCGGCCGGCGGCGCTATTTCCCCGAGTTGCAGACAAGCAGTGTCGCCCACGCCGGGATCACTCGCGCCGCCGAGCGGGAGGCGATCAACATGCCCATCCAGGGCTCCGCTGCGGACATTCTCAAGATCGCTATGGTGCGGCTACACTCGGCTCTGAGGGAGCGGGGCCTCGGCGCGCGCATGATTCTCCAGGTTCACGACGAGCTGGTCCTGGAGGTGCCACAGGAGGAGGTGGATCCGGTGGCACGCCTGGTGCGCTCGGTTATGGAGAACGCCTGGCACCTCGATGCCTCTCTGAGGGTGGACATGAG
>DATEXS010000088.1:0-9829 GCA_035256725.1 Anaerolineae bacterium | reverse complement strand
GACCGTGCATAGACACTGGTGGGATTGGGTTCGTCGTATTCCAGATAAGGCTCATCCTTGGTGCCGTCGAATACGTAGTCGGTACTGACGTAGAGCGTGGGCGCGCCGCACCGCTGGCAGGCCAGGGCCACATTACGTGTGCCCAGGGCGTTGACTTTGAACGCCGTCTCCGGCTCCTTCTCACAGCCGTCCACATCGGTCATCGCCGCGGCGTGAATAACCAGGTCGGGCTGCCAGTCGCAGATGAGCGGTACGACACTTCTCTCGCTGACGTCGTGCTCGGGAAGGTCAATAAGCAGGAGTTCCTCTTGTGGAAAGGCCTCCCGCAGAGTCCTCCCCAGTTGTCCCTTGGCCCCTGTAATCGCTAGCCGCATCGTGCCTCCCCGGCGGTGGGCGCCATGATTATAACAACTGTAGCTCCCGATTGGTACCCGAGACCGTGGAAGGATTGCAGCAGGCCACGAGACTTACGCACTATCCCTTTGACCTCCGCTCACACGGCAGGCCGTCCCCCTCCCCCACGGTTCAGCGCCCGAGTGGCTACCACGCGTGAGCGCCTGCGATGCCCTTCGGCGGCTCATACTTCCTTGACAGCGGATCGGGAATCTGGTAGTATTAGGTCAAAGCCATCATCTCAGCTATTCAATGGGCTTGGGTGCACATAGCGCCGAGAGACAACTACATGTTATGAGTGGCACCACAAGAGTCTGACCTGATTCCGCGCTGAGTATCGTGCTATCCTTCAGGAGAGCAGCAGCGCAGGGACTCATCTCATTGTTAGTTCGTACTACTTCTGTGTAAGGACGACGAGCGCGAGAAGGTCAGCACCGGCAGGTGTTGCTCTGACATGGGTGTACTCTTCGGTACACCCATTTTGTTATCAGGGCGCTGTTGACACCAGGCCGGGAGGTATCTGATGAGGAAAACAGAACTCATACTACGCCTGGTGGGCATGGTCTTCTTCGCCGCGCTGGGCTGGGGAACTGGCGACTACATTGCTACCAGGTCCGGAGCCGCCGATGCCTTCACCACTCCATATCTGCGTCCAGCCCTCGCCCTGGCCATAGCCGGCGCCGGGCTGGGCCTACTGATCACGCCCTGGCTCACCATCGGGCCTGCCCTCTGGACGCGCAGAAAGCTGAAGCAGATACCGGCGCGTCACCTGTTCATGGGGATCCTCGGGCTGGCGGCGGGACTGATTATCTCGGTCCCGCTGGCCTTCAGTCTGTCCTTCCTGCCCTCTAACTTGCGGACAGTAATGCCGCTGGTGTCCAGCGTTGTCTTCGGCCTTCTGGGCATGGCCATCATGGTCATGCGTGCGGACGATTTCCAGTACCTGTTAGGGGCCTCTTTCGGCAAGACCAAGCCCCGGCGGTCTGAGGACAACGTCGTTCTGCTCGACACCAGCGTGATCATCGACGGACGAATCGCAGACATCAGCCAAACGGGCTTCATAGAGAGGACGCTGCTGGTGCCCCGCTTCATCCTGAACGAGCTTCAGTACATCGCCGACTCCTCCGACGCCCTGCGCCGCAAGCGGGGCCGCCGGGGGCTGGACATCCTGAACAAGTTGCAGCAGGACTCCATTGTACCCATCCAGGTGACCGACATGGACGTGGAGGAGATGAGGGACGCTGACGGCAAACTGATCCAGCTGGCCAAGAGCCTGGCCTGTCCCATCATCACCAACGACTACAACCTGAACCGTGTGGCACAGCTACAAGGCGTCAGTGTGTTGAACATCAACGAGCTGGCCAATGCGGTGAAGACCGCGGTCCTCCACGGAGAGGCGCTGAAAGTGCGCATCATCCAGGAGGGCACCGAGCCCAACCAGGGCGTAGGTTATCTGGATGACGGCACCATGGTGGTGGTGGAGGATGGACGGAGGCACCTCGACGAGACGGTTGACGTCACGGTAACCAAGGTCCTGCAGACCGCGCAGGGACGTATGATCTTCGCTCAACCTCATAACAGGTACTCCAGGAAGTAACCGCGAGGCAGCATGGGAGTCATCACGGTCTCCAGGCAACTGGGCAGCCACGGCTCCGAGATCGCCTCCGAGGTGGCGCAGGGACTGGGCTATCGACTCGTGGACAGAGAAATCATCCACAGAGCGGCGCGAGAGGCCGGTGTACCGCAGATCGCCTTGCAGGAAATGGCCTACGAAGGGCGAAGGGACGTGGTGGATCGCATCCTTCAAGCCGTGAATGCCATGCCACCCATCCCCGGCACCGCCCAGGCCTGGAGGAGGGACGCAGAAGCACCCACCAAGCAGCCCTTCGGAGGGATCTTCTCCCCTGCCGTCCCTCCCTTCGCTGTGACGTTGAAGGACTACGTAGACATGGTGGGTATGGTTGTACGAGATCTCGCTGCCCAGGGAGACATGGTCATCGCGGGAAGTGGTGGCCAGGTCTTGCTACGGGACGCCCCTGATGTCCTCCACCTTCAGATTGTGGCTCCCGTGGGACGCCGGGTGGCGGTGATAGCTGGACGCGAGGGCGTAGATGAAGAAGAGGGTTTGTGTAAGGTGAGAGCCAGCGATCAGGCCCGCAGAGACTACCTACGCAGGTATCACGGCGTGCAGTGGCTGGACCCATTGCTCTACGATCTGGTGATCAACACCCTGAAGATTCCCGCGTCGCTGTCCGCCGCAATGATCGTCGATGCCTATCGGCAGTTGACAATGGTCGCCCATGGCTGAGACCGTACGAGTGCGCTTCGCGCCCAGCCCCACCGGGGAACTGCACCTCGGAAACGCCCACACCGCTCTGTTCAACTGGCTCTTCGCCCGGCGCTACGAGGGAGCCTTGATTCTGCGCATCGAGGACACCGATGTGGCACGCAGCGATCAGGCAGCCGAGCAAGCCATATTCAAGGGCCTGCGCTGGATGGATCTCCCTTGGGACGAAGGACCTGACCGAGGGGGACCATTTGGACCCTATCGCCAATCGGAGAGGCTTTCCATCTACAAGGACCATGCAGAGCAATTGCTCCACAGGAATCTGGCCTACCCCTGCTACTGTTCCTCTCAGCGGCTGGAGGCTATGCGTCAGGAACAGCGCCGCCGGGGACAGCCGCCCGGATATGACGGGCGGTGCCGCCGCCTTAGCCAGATGGAGGCCACGGAATATCAAAGCCAGGGCATCAACCCTGTCCTTCGTTTCCAGGCTCCTTCTGACGGACAAACGTCCTTCCATGACCTCCTCAGAGGGGAGATCAGCTTTCCGAGCCAGGCCCTGGATGACTTCATCATCCTCAAATCGGACGGCTATCCCACCTATCATCTGGCCAACGTGGTGGACGATCACCTGATGGAGGTGAGCCACGTGCTGCGAGCCGACGAATGGATACCCAGCTCCCCTCGTCATGTCCTGCTCTACCAGGCCTTCGGGTGGGAGCCGCCTGCCTTCTTACACCTGCCGCTGATACTGGACAGGGCCGGCGGTAAACTGAGCAAGCGGCAAGGCGACGCCTCCGTGGAGGCCTATCGGGAACGGGGTTACCTGCCCGAAGCGGTAGTCAACTACCTGGCCCTGCTGGGCTGGTCACCGCCGGACAACCAGGAGCTCCTCAGCAAGGAGCAGATGGCGGCGGAGTTTTCCTGGGAGAGAGTCGCCGTCAGCCCGGCGATCTTCGACCTGGAGCGACTGAACTGGTTCAGCAAGTCGTACATACGCCACCTGCCGGTGGAGAGGATAGCCCAAGAGATGGTGCCATACCTCAAGGAAGCGTATGGCCAGGAAGAGCGCAGCGAAGGAACCGCCTATGGTCCCCAGGCCTGGCTCGAACTGCTGGTGGACAACGTGCGGGAGGAACTGGACAATCTAGCTCAAATCCCTGCTCACGTGGCCTTCGCCTTCATCGACGATCCCGCCTACACAGGCGAGGCGAACGTTGCTTTCCAGGGACCCGCGGCCAGGGAGGTACTGAACACCTTTGCCGAGATGGTTGGGGCTGTCAACATCCTGGATGTCTCCGCAGCGGGCGACCTCTTGCAGAGGCTGAGGTCGGCACTACAGGAGAAGGAAAACCTGGGGGCCAGGGAGGTCATGTTGCCCATCAGGGCGAGCCTGACGGGAAGTGTTCATGGACCGAATCTGGCCGCGGTGCTGGCGCTGTTGGGTAAGGACAGATGTCTGAGCAGAGCGCAGCGAGTTCAAGAACCTTTCTGAGACTGATGATCACCAAGTGCGTCTGTCTTGCGGGATGCCGTCGGGCACGGCATCCCTTCTGGAGCACTTCTCATCAGTACAGGAAAGGGGTGTAAAACATGGCTTTGGCAGTCTACAGCACGCTCAGTCGTAGCAAAGAGGAGTTCGTCCCCCTAGAGGGCAAGAGGGTCCTGATGTATGTCTGCGGGCCCAACGTCTACGGCCCCAGCCATGTAGGGCATGCCATGTCCTACGTAGTCTTCGATGTGATCAGGCGGTACCTGGAGTATCGGGGCTACCAGGTCAAACACGTTCAGAACTTCACGGACATCGAGGACCGCATCATCCAGACAGCTAACGCTCTGGGTGTAACAGTGCAGGACCTCGCAGAGAAGTACATAGCGCGCTTTCTCCAGGAGGCTGATGCGCTCAACATACGGCGAGCCCATCACTATCCCAGGGCGACCGAGGTGGTCCCCAAGATCAAGGAGATCGTCCAGGCTCTGATAGAAAAGGGCCACGCCTATGAGCTCGATGGCGATGTCTACTTCCGCATCTCCAGCAAGCCCGACTACGGCAAGCTCACCAGACAGTCACCAGAGGCCATGCGAGCAGGGGCCCGCGTCGAGATAGATTCCCGCAAGGAGAGCTTACTTGACTTCGCCCTCTGGAAAGCAGCCAAGCCAGGGGAGCCAAGTTGGGACAGCCCCTGGGGCCAGGGCCGTCCCGGCTGGCACATCGAATGCTCGGCCATGGCTATTCAGTTCCTGGGAGAGCAGATCGACATCCACGGGGGCGGGGAGGACGTGATCTTCCCCCACCACGAGGACGAGATAGCCCAGTCCGAGAGCTATACCGGCAAGGTGCCTTTCGTGAAGTACTGGCTGCACAACGGTCTCCTCCGGCCAAGCCCGGATCAGGAGAAGATGACCCGTCACCTGGGCAACTTCATCAGCACGGAGGAGGCGTTGCAGAAGTACAACCCCGATGCCATCCGGCTGTTCATCCTCTCCTCCCATTATCGCAGCCCCGTGACCTGGGGCGAAGAAGGCATTGTGGGTGCGGACCGCGGTCTGGAAAGACTGCGCACAGCCCTGAAGCCGGCGTCAACCGTGGCCCAGCAAGGAGATGACGGGCTTCGCGCAGCCGTGGAAGAGGTTCGGAGCAAGTTCATCGAGGCCATGGATGACGATTTCAACACGGCTCGCGCCATTGGCCACCTGTTCGATCTGGGCCGCATCATCAACCAGGCCCGGGATGTGGGCGTGCCGGCGCCCACGCTCGAAGCCAGCCAGGGGACCCTTCGGGAGCTGGCGGAGCTTCTCGGATTGACGCTCCGGGAGACGAAGGTAGCCGTGGACCCCGCGCCCTTCAGGGAACTGGCCACAGCGATTGGCGAAGAGCTACTGTCGGCAGGTAAGTCCGCCCTGGCCGAGAGCGCTCGCCCGGAGAATCTGCCGCTGAGAGGGGACATGGAGGGGGAGTCCCTCATAGGACTGCTGGTCACAGTGCGCAGCGGACTACGGGCGGCCCGAGAGTACCAGTTGGCAGACAGAATCCGAGATGAGTTGGCCGATCTGGGCATCGCGGTGGAAGACGGGCCTGAAGGGAGTACCTGGAGGATGGCATCCTCGTAACCGCCGAATTGACTAACGGCGAGGCCGATGGTATACTAGGGTGTTGTGCCGAGAAAAGCGGCCCAAGACTTTCTGCCCGCAGCACGGACTGGGGGCAAGCCCGAAGGAAGGAGAAGTTGATTGCGTACCTACGAGTTCATGTACATCGTTAATCCGGAGTTGGAGCAAGAGGCGCTGGAGCAGCTCACCTCCCGGATCGAGCAGATGATCGCCGCTGCTGGTGGCCAGGTTCTACAATTGCGATCGTGGGGGAGGAGGCGCCTGGCCTTCCCCATCCGGAGATTCCACGAGGGGCACTACCACGTGGCCTATCTCCAACTCGAACCCAACGCCATAGGGGATCTCAGAGGCCGGTTGGCCCTCACGGAAGAGGTGATCCGCTATCTCCTGGTCAGAACAGAGGTGGTGCCGCCAGGCGAGGCCCCAGAAGAGGTGCCTGGCGAAGAGGTAGCGTTGCCTGTTGAGGAATCCGAGGAGGGCGAGTTGGAGCCCGACGGGGACCGGGAAGTCCAAGATACCAATGAGGAAGAAGTGGGGAGCTAGCCTTGGCCGAGAGAGAAAGATACAGAGACAGAGATAGGGATAGGGACCGAGACAGGGACAGACGCAGACCATCGGATAAGAAGAGCTTCCGCTTCAGCCGGAAACGGGTGTGCGCTTTCTGCGTGGACAGGGCGAACACACTAGATTACAAGGACGTTCCCTTGCTCCGCCAGTACATCACTGGGCGCGGCAAGATCAAGCCTCGGCGCAAGACAGGGTTGTGTGCCAGGCATCAGCGTCGCCTGTCCGCAGCGATCAAGCGGGCACGACACATAGCCTTGCTGCCGTACACTGGCGAACAGGCACGCGGCAGCTGAGCCTGGGGCTGAGCGTTCAAGGGCATGGGAGGTCGTTTTCCTATGGCCGCTGCCTGTCCCTGGACAGTGTACATTGCGCCATCGCAGGCTGAGGCAAGCCCTGACTACAGGAAGTCATAGCATCGCTGTGCGCGCTCCGGAGTGGTAGTTTCTCCATCTGACGGTGCGACTGCCCTGGAGCGGGCGGAGGGATTAATGGCCAAGAGGAAGGTCAAGAAAGACGTTTCACTCACCCGCAAGCAGGCATCTCGCCGGCAAAAGGAGCGCCGGCAGCGTCTGATCATCATCGCCATCGCCGCCGGTATTGGCTCCCTCATCCTGGCCATCCTGGGCTATGGAGCGTACCAAGAGTTGGTCGCCAAACCCGCAGAGCCGGTGGCGACAGTCAATGGCCTCCCCCTCTCGACCCACACCTATCAACAGAGGGTGCTGTTGGAGCGGATGAGCGTCGATGCCAACATCGAGAATATGCAAGCGCAGCGATCTCTCTACGACCCCGAGACGGACGCGTTCATAATCAGCATCATCGACCAGCAGCTATCTCAGCTCTCGCTGCAAAGAGAGTTCCTCGACAATGAGCTTTTCCTGGATGAGCTGATTGATGAAGAGTTGATCCGTCAGGCCGCCCAAGAGGCCGGCATCGAGGTGTCGCCAGAGGAGGTCGATCGGCGACTCGAGGAGCTTTTTGGCTACAACCTCGAAGAGCCTACCGCCGTCCCTGCGACGCCCACCGCCACCATCACCTCCACCACCGAACTCACGCCGACTGTGACACCCACCCCTTTTACCAGGGAGCGGTTCGAGGAACTATACAACAACTACCTGACGACTTTGAAGGAAGGCGCCGACCTATCTGAGGCCGAGTACACGAAGTTGGTCGAGCTCCAAATCCTGCGAGAGAAGATGGAGGAGTTTGTCGGCCAACAGGTCCCCACTTCGGAGTTGCAGATACATGCCCGCCATATTCTGCTGGACACAGAGGAACAGGCCCAGGCGGCCTTGGAACGACTGCAAGAAGGCGAGGACTTTTCGGTGGTGGCGACGGAGGTCTCCACCGATACGTTGACCGCCGAGCAAGGCGGTGACCTGGGGTGGCTGCCTCAGGGCGAGATGGATGAGGCCTTTGACGAGGTGGCTTTCGACCTGCCGGTGGGCGAGATCAGCGACATCGTGGAGACGCCGAGCGGCTTCCACATCATCCTGGTCGAGGAGAGGGACGAGAACAGGGAACTGGATCCCGAGACGCTGGAGCAGAGGAAAAGCGACGCCTTCGACCAGTGGCTCGAAGACCTTCGGGCTGGGGCGGCCATAGAGAAGTACTGGTCAGCGGACAAGGTCCCTCCAGAATAGAGGTCAGTTTCTACGCCACCATACGAGGCAGTTGAAAGGGCCGTCTGCGCTCAGGGCGACGGCCCTCTTCCATTCCGTCACGCAGGCCTGCTATCACCGTCGGCCCCTGCCTCGCTAAGGCCAATACCGCTGTACCTCGGACAGGGCTCCACAGGGAAGCAGTTGCCCCATCCCACGCTGCCCCTCAACTGAAGCTCGCCCAGATAAGCTGCGACGAACCCCAGCGCCTTGGCTTACCCAACCCTAGAGACACCACACAGGCTCTACCGGTGTCTCCCCACGCGCCGCGCGTGTGCCCGCCCACTGCCCTTGAACGGGGCGCGCGCCTGGCGCCCCTTCGTCAGGGGGCGGGTTCCAGGTGCACCACGACTCGCCGCAGCGCAGGGATCCGCTCACAGAGGTGTTCTTCCAGCCTCTCGCTAAGGTCGTGAGCCTCCTCAACCGATAGTCCGCTGGTCAGCAGGCAATGCAGCGAGACCGCCAGACCCTGATCCTCTTCCCAGATGGTCACGCGATGGCATCTACCCTGGCCCACAAACTCGTCCACGCTAGACACTATCCGCGCTTCCAGTCTGGCGTGGTTCTCTCGGTCCAGAAGTGTGCTTTTGGTGTCTCCATCTCCAGCGGGTTCCAGATGAGCAACCACTTCAGCTACCTCGGGGGCGACCTCCTTGACCTCTGTCTCCAGGCGAGTGGCCAGGTCATGCGCCTCCTCCAGAGACAAGCCGCGGCCCACCTCCAGGTGGAGCTCCACATGATACCGGTGATTGCTCTCACGCACCCAGATGCTGTGAGCCTCGGCTCCGACTTGCCGCGCAAGCCGGCCGACCAACGCGGAGATGTTGGAGCTTTCCTCTCCTGGCTCATAGTGCACCACGACATCGCACCTAGGTACCAGTTCCCGTACTACCTCCTCCGCCCTGGCCGTGATCTGGTGGGCGTTGTCGAACGAGATATCCCCGTCGACCTCCAGAACCAGGTCCACGAAACTCTGTGCTCCGGACCGGCGAACCCGGACGTGACGACAAGAACTGACGCCCTCGATCCGCTCCACCTGGCGACCAATGCCCTCCGCCAACCCCTCCGGCGCTGTATCCAGCAGTACCTCCATCGCACTCTTGCCGAGGCGCACTCCCAGGAAGAGCACAACAACCGCCACGCCCAGGCCTGCAACGGCGTCCGCCTTGAGCAGGAACGCCGGCCCGCCTAGCCATTCCTGCACTCTCACGAGCGTCAGACCCAGTAAGACCACTGATGAGGTCCAGAGGTCGGTGCGAAACCGCAGGGCGCTGGCTTGTAGCGCTTGGCTATCGTGCTTGTCTGCCGCGCGTTGCAGTGCCCACATGCGGTTCAAGTCGATGATCATGGAGATGGCCACAACTCCAAAGGCCCACACGTTTGCGTCAACATCCACCGACTTGAAGAAAAGGCGACTAATCGCCTCGAAGACGATCCAGGCGCAGGTGAGGAGGAGGAGCAATGTCTCGACCAGGGCAGCCATGTTCTCCACCTTACCATGTCCATAGGGATGGCTTTCGTCGGCGGGCTTGGCTGAAACCCGCACCGCACCAAGAGTCAGGAGTGCGGCTACGACGTCAAGGGCGGAGTCAGCCGCTTCGGCCAGGATCCCCAGACTCCCCGTCCAAATGCCCACCGTCAGCTTGGCCGCTGTTATGAGGAGAGCTGCCAGCACTGTTGACAGAGCAGCTGCTTGCTTCTCCGCTTTGGCCGTGTCAAGGCCGATCTCTTCCGATCCCGTGCTCAACTCTTTCATGTCCCGGTGGCACCCTCTCCTCTCGCGGGGCTGTGGTGATTCTAGCCCATCAAGAGG
>DATEXS010000087.1:0-3391 GCA_035256725.1 Anaerolineae bacterium | reverse complement strand
TTGTAGGTCGTCGCGTCCTATGACCGGTTGCGAGTGTGGTTGTCCGGACCTGTCAAGGAAGCCGATCCCATGCCAGTCGACGCAGGACGGATCGTGATCGTCGGGTAAGGTGACGACTCGCATTTTGATGAGCCCAACGAGATCGGAATCGCCGAAACGCTCGGGGCGGAAGCGCTCCGAGCGTTTTCATTGCTCCTTCAGCGACTAGCTTTCGCGCTGACTTGGTTTGTTGAGCTTGTCGCTCCCGAGTGTTGACACTCCGGCTAGGCGCTGGTAAAATCCCTTTGCCGGCTGTGGTCACGTGCTGTTAGGCCGTGAGGAGGAGGCTGGTGATGGACCCGGAGAAGGCAGTGCGCAGCGAAGCTCCCAAGATAGCTGCGGCCCTGAGAGAGGCGGGCGACCGCGCGCGGAACGAGGCGGAACTGCGTACGGCGATCACGCGCATCATCGCCGACTTCACCGAGCAGCTCGACCTCGACCTGGATCTCCGCGAGGAATACACCCTCATCAACGGCCGGGCGGATGCCGTCTACAATCGCTTCGTCGTCGAGTATGAGCCTCCCGGGTCGCTGAGAGACAGCAACCGGCTCGGGTCCAACAAACACGCGCTCAACCAGGTGAAGCAGTACCTGGAAGAGTTGAGCCAGGTGGAGCGGCACCGGCTCAAGAGACTGGCTGGCGTAGCCACCGACGGCCACTACTTCATCTTCGTGCGCTTCCGGGAAGGGCACTGGCACGTGGACGACGCCCTACCGGTGACGGCCTCTTCCACGGAGCGCTTGCTGCGCTATCTCAGCTCCCTCAGCACCGAGCTGGCCCTCAGTCCTGAGAATCTCTTGAGGGACTTCGGCGGAGGCACTGCCGTCGCCGCGGCCTGCGTGGGGACCCTCTACCATGCCCTTTCTGGGGCTGAGCTGCCGAAGGTCCGAACCCTCTTCGAGCAGTGGCAACTCCAGTTCAGCGAGGTGTGCGGTTGGGAGAGGCAATCCTCCCGGTTGGACATACCTGTTCTGGCCTCCGATTTTGGTGTGCGCGAAGCAGAGCCGGATCCACTGCGTCTATTCTTCGTCATCCACACCTACTATGCCACCTTCATCAAACTACTGGCGGTGCAGATCGCCTCATATTATGCCTTCCCCATGCTGGGGACCGGACTTCAACAGGTGGCGACCTACTCGTCGGAGAAGCTGTGCGCCTACCTGGAGAAGATGGAGCGGGGCGGCGTTTTCGCCGACTTCGGCGTCAGCAACTTCCTGGAAGGCGACTTCTTCGGCTGGTACCTGGACCTGTGGGGCGAGGAGATAGACCAGGCCATCCGGCAGGTGATCACGCAGCTCGCGCTCTACTCGCTGGTCACGTTGGACGTGGACCCCGAGGAGACCCGAGACCTCCTCAAGAAGCTCTACCAGAACCTGATGCCCAGGAAGCTGAGGCACGCCCTGGGGGAGTACTATACGCCCGACTGGCTGGCGGAGCGGCTGCTGAATCAATTGTGCGGTGCCCCGAAGAAGGGGGCTCTGCCCACCATCGATCCCAGCAAACGGCTGCTGGACCCGGCCTGTGGTTCCGGCACCTTCCTGGTCCTGGCCATCCGGCGCATGCGCAACTGGGCCGAGGAGCGGATGATGCCGGAGCACGAGGCGCTGGAGAAGATCCTCTCCAACGTGGTCGGATTCGACCTTAACCCCCTGGCAGTGATCTCAGCGAGGACCAACTACCTCCTGGCTCTGGGGGACCTGATCCAGCACCGGCGTGGGGAGATCAGTATCCCCGTCTACCTGGCGGACTCCATCATGACCCCTAGCACGGGAGAGACCCTCTTCGACCAGGACAGCTACACCTTCAACACTGCGGTGGGCAAGTTCTCCGTGCCCAGGGTGTTGGTCGAGGCCCAGTCTATAGACCGTCTCGCCTCCCTGCTGGAGGAGTCTGTACAAGTTGGGCTGACCGGGGAACAGTTCGAGCGCCGGGCCTCAGAGGCCTTGCCGTCGCTCCAGGAGGAGGGGCAACTGGCCGTAGCCAGGGGCTTGTACGAGCGATTGCGAGAGCTGGATCAGCACGGTATCAACGGCATCTGGGCCAGGGTCATCAAGAACGCCTTCGCGCCGCTGTTCCAGGGTCGGTTCGACTACGTGATGGGCAATCCGCCCTGGGTGAACTGGGAGAGCCTGCCCGAGGACTATCGCGCCAGCACCGTTGCTCTGTGGCAGCATCACGGACTGTTCCCCCACAGCGGCATGGACGCCATCCTGGGCAAAGGCAAGAAAGACATCTCCATGCTGATGACCTACGTGGCTATGGATGACTATCTCAAGGACCGTGGCAAGTTGGGGTTCTTGATTACCCAGAGCGTGTTCAAGACGGCAGGGGCAGGGCAGGGATTCCGGCGCTTTCGACTCGGCAGCGGTACGCCCATTCGCGTCGTCACCGTTGACGACATGTCCGGCTTGAAGCCGTTCGAGGGAGCCAGCAACCGGACCGCGATCGTCATCTTGGAGAGAGGACGAGGCACGAAGTATCCGCTCAAGTCGTACTCGCTGTGGTATAAACCCCATGGCGGAGCAGTCGTCGCCGAGGACGTTTCGCTTCAGGAAATCGAGACAGGCAACATCGCTACCTACCGCGCCTTACAGGCGCAGCCCGTGGACCGACGGGACCCAACATCCCCGTGGATGACCGGGCGTGCCCACGCACTGGCCGCAGCGAGCAATTTGCTAGGGGCCTCGGACTACGTTGCCAAGACGGGCGTCTGCACATGGCTGAACGGGGCGTACTGGGTCCAAATCGTGGGCAGGAGGCCAGACGGACTCGTGGTCGTGCGAAATCTCGCCAAGGGTGCCAAGATCCAGGTGCGCGAGGCACAAGGGGCATTGGAGGTGGATCTCGTGTACCCGCTTCTGCGCGGCCGAGACGTGGCGCGCTGGCACGCTTGCCCCTCGGCGTACGTTCTCATGGTGCAGGATCCAATCAAGCGCCGCGGCTACGACGAGGAATGGCTCATCACCCAGTACCCAAACACTCACAAGTACTTGAAGCAGTTCGAGGCCCAGTTGAGACAGAGGTCGGGCTATAAACGCTACTTTGATGAAAGCGATCCATTCTACTCCATGTTTGACGTTGGTGATTACACCTTTGCGGCATACAAGGTCGTCTGGACCAGAGTCGCCAGAGACATCGCCGGTGCGGTCGTAGGCCCGGCTGATGTGGAAGGAGTGGGCAAGCCGGTGGTTCCAGCTGAGACCGCTGTGCTGGTACCCTTCGATGAGGAGAGCCAGGCGCACTACTTCTGCGCCGCGCTCAATTCGAGCCCCTGGCGATTCGTCATCGTCTCAACTGCTGTTCGGGGCACCGGGGGTTTCGGGTCACCCAACGTGCTTCAGAAGGCACGCAT
>DATEXS010000086.1:0-3379 GCA_035256725.1 Anaerolineae bacterium | reverse complement strand
TGGCCTGTCCGTTCCTGTACATCCGACCTGCCTATGCCCGGCCGCCGGTGGTCTCGTCCCAGAGCTTGGGGTCAATACCGAACCAGATCGGGGTTTCCTATGGCGACCAGATGAGGCTGCTAGGCTACGAGTTGGAGGGAGAGGCCTTGCACCCAGGAGAGTCGGTGTACGCCACGCTATACTGGCAGGGTCTCACTGAGATGGACAGGGACTACAGTGTCTCGCTGGTGCTGCTGACACCCTCCGGAGACCTGGTGGGGCAGGAGGATAGCTACCCGGGCCTGGGCTCCTTTCCCACCAGCCAATGGCGAGTAGGGGAGACCATCGCCGATCGGTGCTGGGTGCGAGTCAGGCCGCGAACGCAGGTTCCTACCGTAGCCTGGCTGGGCGTCAACGTTTACCACCTGCCCACGATGGAGCGTCTACCCGCAGGGGAGAACGGAGAGCCCGTGGAGCAAGTCTCGTTGGCGAGAGTCAAGATCGTCCCCTGGGAGACGAAGGAGTACACGATCTCCAGCCCCCTGAGCTGGAACCTTGGAAACCAGATCGATCTGATCGGCTATGACCTGGCTACGACACAGGTGCACCCCGGGGAGTCTCTGGAACTAACCCTCTACTGGCGAGCCAGGCAAGAGCCAGACACGGACTACACGGTGTTCGTGCACCTGGTGGACGGCGAAGGCCGTATCTGGGGCCAGGACGACAGCTATCCTCTCCGAGGCGACTACCCCACCTCGTTCTGGGAGGCCGGGGAAGTGATCCGTGATGGGCACGAGCTGGCTTTGCCCAAGGATATGCCCGCGGGAGAATACGGGTTGGAGGTCGGCCTCTACCTGGTGCCGTCGATGGAGAGGCTCTCGGTCCTTGACGATGGAGGCCAGGTCCTCGATAATCGGATCGTGGTTTCCACGATAGCGGTTGTGGACTAGGGTGATGAGGCCAACAAGGGGGTTGTGGGAAAAGGGCCATGGCTTTCGGGGAGGAAAGAGTGGCTGAGCGCGAGAAGGTTGTGGTGGTCATGCCCGCCTACAACGCGGCGCGGACTCTGGAGAAGACCTACAACGACCTGCCCCAAGAGATTGTGGACGAGATCATCCTCGTGGACGACGTAAGCCAGGACCAGACTGTGGAGATCGCCCAGCGTTTGGGCCTGAAGGTGGTCATCCACATCCAGAACACCGGCTATGGTGGGAACCAGAAGACCTGCTATCTGGAGGCGCTCAAGGATGGCGCGGACATCGTGGTCATGCTGCACCCCGACTACCAGTATGATTCCAGGCTGGTCCCTGATCTAATCCGGCCCATTCAGGAAGGGGAGGCGGACCTGGTGCTGGGCTCCCGGGTTCTGGGGGGAGGAACCCTGGCGGGTGGGATGCCGGTCTACAAATACCTCTCCAACAGGTTCCTGACCTTCGTGGAGAACCTGGCCTTCCGCAAGAGCCTCTCCGAGTACCACACCGGCTTTCGGGCCTATAGCCGTCGTTTTCTGGAGACGATTCCCTTCTTGCTCAACTCGGATCGCTTCGTCTTTGATACCCAGATCCTGGCCCAGGCCGTGGCTTTCGGTTTTGTGATCACCGAGATCTCGGTGCCTACCCGCTACTTCGAAGAGGCATCTTCGGTCGGGTTGAGGGCGGGAATCGTCTACGGGCTGGAGACGCTAGGGGTCGTTCTGAAGTATGCGCTCAATAAAGTCGGGGTTCTCCAGTCTGACCAGTTCCAGAAAAGACTGTCTGAGGTCGTGAGCAGGTATCATTCGCCCACCATCTTCCGCCACGAGGTGGATACGTAGGGCCTCGCTGGCCGGAGTAGGGGGCAGCGAGCATGTGCCACGGGAGGCACGCCTGTGACCAAGCGCTGGGTGAGATACCGCTCCCAGATCCTGTCCATACTACTGCTGGCTATCCTGTGCTTGCTGTTCTTCTGGAGGATCGTCACCCCTTCCAGTGAAGATAGGGGCTACTTCCCGTCCGGTGATTTTGTCGATCAGTTCTACGTGTTCAGCGTCTTCGAAGCCCGCCAGCTCCTGACGGGCCAGCTTCCTCTCTGGAACCCCTATACCTACGGCGGACACCCTTTTCTGGCTGATATTCAGTCGGCCATCTTCTACCCCCCCAGCTTGCTCACCATCTTCCTCGGCGCCCCCTGGGGCTTCCCGTTCTACGCGCTGGAAGTGGAGGCCATCGTCCATATATTCCTGGCCGGGCTGTTCGCCTATCTCTTCGCCAGACGCCTGCTTAAGGCGGACTTCCCGTCACTGGTATCGGCAGTAGCCTTCGCCTTTGGCGGCTATCTCACCTCGTATCCGATTCAGCAACTGGCTATCCTGGAGGTGGAGGTCTGGCTGCCCTTGATCCTGCTGCTGCTCACTATAACCTGGGATAGGTGGCAGGAGCGCGGGCAGAGGCGAGGTGCGGTCTGGGCCGGGCTGGCTCTGGGCATCTCGCTCCTGGCTGGCCATCCCCAGTCGTCCATGTACGTGATCTACATCTCAGCGGCCTATTGGGGGTTCCTGACCTACCAGGGCAGGAGAGCGCTGAAAGCCAAGGCTGGTCTATTCGCTCTCTTCCTGGTCACCGGGTTGGGGACGGCAGCCGTGCAACTGGTGCCTGGGCTGGAGTTTATGCTTCTTTCCACCAGGGCAGGAGGGGCCTACCAAGAGATGGCCCATGGCTTCCCTTTGCACGATCTCCTGCAAGTGGCGCTGCCTGGGGTACTGAGCCAGTGGTCGCCACTGTACGTGGGCATCCTGCCGCTGCTCTTGGCCGGCCTGGGCGTGTACCTGGTCAGAGACAGAAGAGTGGTCTTCTGGATGGGCCTGGCCCTGGTGGCCCTGGTGCTGTCGCTGGGTGGAGCTACCTTCCTGTATGGCGTTTTCTATCTGCTGGTGCCGGGTTTCGGCATCTTCAGGTCCCAGGAGAGGGCGGCCTTCGCCTTCAGCTTCGCGATGGCCATGCTGGCGGGGTACGGTGCCCAGGCGGTGCTGGGGACCGTGCCGAGGCTCGCTAAGGAACGGCTCAGGGCGGCGAACTGGGCTCTGGTTGTGGCCATTGGTGCTGCACTGCTCCTGGCTCTGGCCTTTCTGTGGGGCTGGTTGAGGGCCGGACTGGCCGTAGACAGTCCCTTTGGCCCCATGCTCAACCGGGCAGTTCTGCTGACCATGTTTCTTCTTCTCGGCGCGGGCTGCCTGTACGCGCGGCAAAGGGAAGTGGTTGGGGTGCGTGCCTTGATGGCGGTTGTCGCCCTGGTGATCGTTTTTGATCTCTTCACCGTGAACTGGCAGAACAATCTCCAGGCTTCGAATCCTGTGGAGGAGTATGGGCCGAGGGCTTTGCTGGCTCCCATCCAGGCTGATGAGGACGCCGGCCGTGTCTACAAT
>DATEXS010000085.1:0-2048 GCA_035256725.1 Anaerolineae bacterium | reverse complement strand
GTTTGGTGTCAGCTTCCATGCTGGTCGTCTCGCCAAATGGGGTGGAGCATCGGCCACTGCTCAGGGTAGCGGCTGATCCAATGTTCCATTCGAGCCACGACTTTCTGCACGTTGACTTGCACATCTCGCTCGAAGTTGCCGGTCTGTTCCAGTTCTAAAGGAGGCTCTATGTGTACAGTGGGGCTATTGTCAGCCTGTCGCAGGGCGAAGCAGGTGATGAGTTCAGCTCCTGTCCGCAGCGCCAGCTGAACATGTCCATCGGGAAGCCGTGCAGGGGCATCGAAGAAGTCAACGACAATCCCGCTGCGTGTGATGTCCCGGTCTGCGGCCACTGCGACGGCCTCCCCGCGCCGCAAGGCACGGAACAGACCAAATAGTGGGCCGTCAACGGGGAGGAGTCTCATCCAGCTGGCAGCTCGAAGCTTGCAGACGTATTGATAGAGCCTTTCAGGCTTGAGATGTTCCGCTGGCGCAGTAATTGTCAGATCTAGAACTGGACCTACCTGCCAGGCAGCGTCGAAGGGGCCGAAATGCGCCGACGTGAATACCAGACCCCGTCCCTTCTTGAGGGCTCTCTCGGCGTGGTGCACTCCCTGGATAGAGACAAGCGCACTCGCTTCTTGCTCGCTGAGCGAGTGATTGTAGAAGAGGTCGAAGTAGTTCTTGGCCAGGTTGCCGTAGACCTGCAGGGCTTTGGCTCTGAGGGTGGCAGCATCTGCCTCCCGACCCAGGACATGAGACAGGTTCTCTGTGAGCACCGCTGACCCCGAGGGGTGGAGAAAGTAGCCAGCATAACCTATCTTGCCAGCAAGCCAGTAGCCAAAGCGGCGAGAGGCAAGGGGGGCGAGAGAACCCATGAGTCGATAGAAGTAGTAGCCGAACTGAGCCTGGCTCATGGCGAACCAGACTCTGGGGGCCACATGCGCCTGAACATGAACCACTGGTCGGGGTAGCGTCGGATCAGGCTTTCCTGGATGCTTACGAGTTGCTGGGTAATGCGTTGGACGGCAGCATCCTGGTCGCCGGTGGTCTCGTACTCCAGCGGAGGGAGGATCTCGCCGATGTAGTCGTCTCGCTCGTTGCGGACCAGGTAGCCCGTGACAATGCTCGCCCCAGTCCGCAGGGCCAGGACCGCTGGCCCAGTGGGCCAGGAGATGCGTTGATCGAAGAACTCCACAGACACACCTTCATCCGGGGGTAAGGGGCGGTCGATCACCAAGCCCACGGCTTCGTTCCTGCGGAGTGCTCCGTACACGCGCTTCAGAGCGTACTCCATAGGGATGAGCTGTATGCCTCGCGCTGCGCGGGATCTGATCGCCATACGGTTGATTCTCTCATTGCCCAAGGTCTCCGACACCGCACTGACACGATAGCCACGGTTAGCCAGGATTATGCCTGCTATCTCCCAGTCCCCGAGATGGCTTCCCACCAGGAGCACGCCCCTGCCGTGCTCGAAGGCTTGGTCGAGGTGCTCGAAGGCCTGGTCGAGGTGCTCCAAGCCGATCGCCTCCAGCCTTCCCTCTATCGTCGCCGGGTCAATGTCGGTGCTACGAGCGAAATCGACCAGGAGCTTCATGTAGTTGCGGAAGGAGCGCCTGGCTGTGGTCTTGATCTCCGTGTCCGTGGCCTCTGGGCCGAGCACGTGTCGCATGTTGTCGATCACATTGCTCCTGCCTGAGGGCCAGAATACGTAGACCAGGTCGCCAGCGCCGCCGAAGATCCGATAGCATAGCCTTCGTGGGAGTCGCTGGGTGAGGGAAACCAGGAGCAGAACCAGCCAGTAGACGATCATGCGGTTTCCTCTGACGACCCGCGCCGACGAGCAGCGTACCGCCGTGAGGCTACTTCCCCCGGATGAAGTCCTCCACCATCTTGCGGGCTTCGTCGTCTGTGTACTGCACAGGAGGCGTCTTCATGAAGTAGGCGGCAGGACCCGCAAGCGTTCCGCTCAGGCCTCTGTCCAAGCCCAGCTTGCAGCAGCGCACAGCGTCGATCACGACACCGGCGGAATTGGGTGAGTCCCAAACCTCCAGCTTCAGCTCGATGTT
>DATEXS010000084.1:0-2490 GCA_035256725.1 Anaerolineae bacterium | reverse complement strand
GCAGCCCTCAATGCTGTGCCCCCTGCGCAAATCGCCCCGGGCTCTTTCGCCAGAGTGCCCCCCCTGACAAACCCGCTTAGGTTTGACAGAGTCCGAACCCCTGGGCTATAATACTAGCGGTAAATACTACCCGGATAGTCCGATTTATCGCCCAGGTTGTGAGTCCAGAGAGCCGACTAGGCGTCATTCGCCCACGATAGCCGGGCTCACACGGCGGGTTGACCTTTGGCAGGGCACAGAGAGGAACAATGGGCGCAACTCTGGTCATTGGCGCAGGCATAGCGGGCATGCAGGCTGCGCTGGACGTCGCCGACGCTGGGTTCAAGGCTTATCTGGTGGAGAAGGAGCCGAGCGTTGGTGGACGTATGGCGCAACTGGACGAAACCTTCCCCACACTGGATTGCTCCGCGTGCATCCTTACACCCAAGATGGTCAGCGTGGGTGGGCACCCGAACATCGAATTGTTCACCTATGCAGAGGTGGTCGAGGTCACAGGCAAGGCTGGCCAGTTCAAGGTCAAGGTACGCCGGAATCCGCGCTACATAGATACCGACAAGTGCACCGGATGCGGCCTCTGTGCGGCGAACTGTCGCCTCAAGGACAGGATCGACAGCGAGTTCAACGTCGGCATGGGCAAGCAAGGCGCCGCCTACCTGCCTTTCCCCCAGGCCGTGCCTCTCAAGTACACCATCGATGGGCAGCACTGCCTGATGGTGCAGCGCGGCAAGTGCGGCAAGTCGCCACCTTGCCGGGACGCCTGCCCTGCCGGCGCTATCGACTTCAATCAGAAAGCGGAAATCCTCGAAATCGAGGTGGAGGCGATCATCGTGGCCACCGGCTTCGACCCCTTCGATCCCGTCCTCAAGCCAGAATACGGCTACGGTGTCTACGAAAACGTGATTACTGGACTACAATTCGAACGACTCTCCTCTGCTTCCGGCCCCACCTTCGGCGAGATCAGGCTGGACGGCAGGGAAATCAAAGACGTAGTCTTCATTCACTGCGTCGGCAGCAGAGACCCCAACCTGGGCAACGCCTACTGTTCCCGGGTCTGCTGCATGTATACCGCCAAGCAGGCACACCTGGTCCGCGAGAAGCTGCCGGATGCCCGGGTGACGGTCTTCTACATGGACATTCGGGCCTTTGGCAAGGGCTTTGAGGAGTTCTATGACCGGGTTAGGGAAGAGCACGTGCTCTACCGCCGGGGTAGCCCTTCCGAGATCTACAAACGGGGAGACCGCCTGGTGGTCAGAGCTGAGGACACCTTGCTGGGCCAGCCTGTCGAAGTGGAGGCTGATCTGGTGGTGCTCGCCGTGGGCCTGGTACCCCGGGCTGATGGAGAGGAGTTGGCGCAGGTGCTCCATCTTTCGTGTGACGAAGACGGGTTCTTGCAGGAACTACACCCAAAACTCCATCCCATCGAGACGGAAGTGGAAGGCATCTTCCTGGCTGGATGTTGCCAGGGGCCCAAGGATATTCCCGACGCGGTCGCCCAGGCCAAAGCCGCCGCCGCGTCGGCAATTGTGATTATGTCACGATCTGTGTCGGAGCCGGTCGTGGTTGCCGCGTGAGGAGAGAATGGAAGCCGAGCTAGATCTCTTGGAGCGGTATGATCTGTGGCGGTGTATCCAGTGTGGGAAGTGCACCGGCGGATGCCCCGTCTCCTTCAAGACCATCCTGAACATCAGACAACTGGTCTACAAAGCCCTGCTGGACGGAGAACTCAACCCCGAGGGCATGGAGGAGCTGTGGGACTGCACCACTTGTGGCACCTGCGTGCTGCGCTGCCCGAAGGAGGTGCAGCCATCGGAGTTGATCGTGGCCCTCCGCACCAGTCTGGTCGATGGCGGCGTGATTCCTCCCACCATCAGAGACGCTCTGACCAGTGTCTTCAGATATGGCAATCCCGTGCTTATGCCGCCCGATGAGAGAGCGGACTGGGCCGAGGGCCTGGAGGTGAAACACATCTCCGAGGGCGCTGAAGTGCTCTATTTCGTAGGTTGCATACCCTCTTACGACGATCGGGCGCAGAAGGTCGCCAAGGCGCTGGTGAAGGTCCTTCAGAAGGCGGAAGTGGACTTCGGCATCCTCGGCGTGGAGGAAAAGTGCTGCTGCAACGAGGTCCGCAGGGTTGGCGAGGAAGGCCTGTTCGAGTACATCGTAGAGGAACAGCAAGAGCTGTTCAGGAGCCACGGAGTCAAACACATCGTCACCACCTCTCCACACTGTTTCAACACCTTCAAGAACGAATACCAGGGCCTGGATATCAAAGTGCAGCACTACACGCAATTCGTAGCCGAGCTGCTCGAGCAAGGCAGGCTCCCCTTCAGCGGGCAGGTGGACAAGGTAGTCACCTATCACGATCCCTGCTTCCTGGGCAAGCAGAACGCCGTCTTTGACGAGCCACGTCGGATTATCCAGGCTATCCCAGGGGTGGAGTTTCGCGAGATGGATCGCATCAGGGACCGAAGCCTGTGTTGCGAGGGGGGT
>DATEXS010000083.1:0-2088 GCA_035256725.1 Anaerolineae bacterium | reverse complement strand
TACATAGCCTTTGAGCCGGGCCTCTAGCGGCGCGGCGGTGAGCACGGCGTACGCCTGTTTCGCATAGAGGATCGTATCGTGCTTCAGCTCGGTCCAACTCCCCAGCGCGGTGTGCAGGTCTTTGTGAGTCCAGGCACGAGTACGCATGAAGGCAGGATAGGGGTCACCCTTCTCGGAGACAATCGCTCGCAGGGTGTGCAGCCAGCTCCAGTACAGGTTCTGAGTCCAGGTATCCATCTCCAGGGCTGCTATCTCTCCCCTGACTTTGTCCATCTGTTCGATGTACCGGGGATACTGGGTCTCGCCCATCTGATCCAGCAGCCGGTATGCTTCCTCGGAGCCCATAGCTGAGAAGACATCCAGGCTCTTGGGCAGGAAGCGGTCATCCACGTTGTCGTAGATCAACTGCTGGAAGATGTAAGCGTCGATGACGAAACGCTGGCCCATGAACCTGAACCCTTGCGTCGCCTCAACTCGATCCTCCGACACCCAGACCCACATGGAGTTGATCTGGGGCGGCGGCAATCGGCGGGCAGAGGCTATGAACGCCCGGAGTAGGTTGTCGTCCAGGAAGGCAGCAGGTTCCTCAGGGATCGATCCGTAGACCTCCGTCATCAGGCTCTGATACTGGTAGATGTTGAGATCATCGGTGGCGCCCACAAAGAACACCGTAGGCTCGTAGATGCGTGCCCAGATGCGGGCTGCAGGCTCTCCATCAATCTCCACTCTGGACAATGCCTGGGCGATGAGCAAGGCCGAGCGGGTCTCATCCAGCTCCTTGAGGCGGAAGTTCAGTCGTCCATACCACATCATGGCCTTGAAGTATCGCTGGCGGAGCTCATTCCTGGTGTAGTGCCCTCTGGGGACGTACTGGCTGTAGTCCTCCTCGTAACCTGGCAGAATGGACGACTCCGCAAAGCCTTCGTGTGCCTCGATGCGCTCCAGTTCGGCCTGGACGTCATCGTCGACCTCTTGCGGCACCTCGGCCCCAGGATCGAGCAGCTTGAGGGCCACAGCGAAGTAGGCGACGTTGCGACGCGCCACCTCTTCGAGGGCCGTGCCCTGCAACCTCTCAAATTGCGCTCGGGAAGCCCACAGCAGGCCCCGGGTCAGCTTGATCAGGTCCGAGTTGAAATACTCCTCCTCTGCGGTGCGCAGCACCTTATCGAAGAGCAGATGGTACACGTGAAGGACCGAATCAGTGGTGACGAAGAGGGGCTTCTGTTGACCGTGAACGTCCTGGTAGAGGGTGTAGAACTCTCGGTACTCTGCCGGCACGACCACGAAACCGTTGCCCTCTAGCAACCGCTGCTGCTCAACTGAGAAATGAAAGCCGTCCTGGTTGCCGATTTCGCGGAGAGCAACGGGAAGCTGGTACCCTTTGTACTGTTCGGGCAAAGCGGCTTCCAGAGGCGTGTAGCTGGCGAAGCCCGTCTCGTCTAGGAGGGCGGGGCTGGCCAAGAAGCCAATGCCTGCCGGCGGCTGATGCGTTGGTAGGGGAGTCGGGCTCTCCGCTGGTTGGGGAGGGGGCGGAGGCGTCTGCTCAGGCATACATCCCACCATCATTGCCAGAATGAGCATGATCGCGAGACAGTAGCGGGCAGGCTGAGATCTGCCAGGTAGTAAAATCGGCATGGTCTGAGGGCCTCCTTTGCGCTTGTCTCACGCATAAGACGTCAGACCTCCCTCTCTTGTTCCCGGTCGGCAGCGCGATTGTCGGTTTCAGGAGCCTTCAGCGCTGAACACCCAGCGCTGGAAGAACTCGCCCAGCGGTTGGCCGTACGCCTTTTCCATGGTGTGCTGAAGATCCTCAGGCCTGGCAACAAGGTACTTGTAGTCCTCGTAGTAGGTTCGAAGTCCGTTGAAGAAGGCTTCGTCGCCCATCTCTCTGCGCTGGGCGTTGAAGAAGATGGCGCCTTTGGCATAGACCAGAGGGTAGTAGCTGGCCCTGGTGTAATGACTGGTTGGACCGCCTATGATGCCGTCGCCGTAGGCCTGGACGTATCCCTCATATCGCCGGTCGATGTGCTCCTCTATGGCGACCGCCGCGGTTTGCGCATCGTGCACCATCTCGTAGTAGAGGGCAGT
>DATEXS010000082.1:0-4740 GCA_035256725.1 Anaerolineae bacterium | reverse complement strand
GGAAGAACTGGAGCCGTACGCCCGTGATCGGCGCAACGGCGATCTTCTGGCGCACAAGACGTTGGTGACGGCTTTCTATCAGCCCAGCACCCGGACCCGCCTCAGCACTGAAGCGGCCATGCACCGGCTGGGCGGCCATGTGGTGGGCTTCGCCGATCCCCGCATGACCCGCGCTGGCGACTTCTATCAGGAGTCCATCAAAGACACCGTCCTCATGCTAGAATACTATGGGGACGTGATCGCCATGCGCCATTTCCAGCAAGGTGCACCACACGAGGCAGCCGCATGGGCCAGCGTACCGGTGATCAACTGTGGGGATGGCTGGGGGGAACACCCCACCCAGGTGTTGACCGACCTGTTCACCATCTGGCGCGAGAGGTATACGCTGGATGGGCTGCATTTTCTGCTGGTGGGCGACATGCGTATGCGCACCATGCATTCCATCGGCTACGCCATGGCCAAGTTCGACATCTCGGCCTCCTTCGTCTCCCCGCCGGAGATGTCCCTCACCGAGGAGTTCAAGCAGGAGCTGCGCAACCTCAATCTGCGCTTCGAGGAGCCCGAGACGGCCGAGGAAGCCCTTGCCGACGCTGACGTGATCTATATGGAGCCGGTGGTTCAGGCCGACTACACTCGACCCCGCGTGGAGGCCGGGGAGGAGCGGGGATTGACCCCTCCCGCCTACCGGGTGACGCGGGAGATGCTCCGCGACAAAGCCAAGCCGGATGCTATCGTACTGCATTCGCTGCCGCGTATGGATGAGCTGCCCACCGACGTGGACGACACACGCCATGCCCGATACTGGTATGAGGCCTACAACGGCGTGGTGGTGCGCATGGCGCTGCTGGCGCTGGTCCTGGGGGCGGTGGAATAGAGGGGAGGTGAACGATGCAGACCGACCTGCGTGGTCGTGACATGATCACCACTCAAGAGTGGGCCAAGGACGAGATCGAGACAGTTCTCGACGTTGCCTTCGAGCTGAAACGGGAGCGCGCTACTGGGCAGGCTCATCCGCTGCTGCGAGACAAGGTGCTGGCCATGCTGTTCTTCTTCACCAGCACGCGAACCCGGAGTTCCTTCGAGGCGGGGATGGCCCAACTGGGGGGACACGCAGCCTTCATCGAGTCCGAGACCACGCAGATCGCCCACGGGGACACTCCTAAGGAGATCGGCGACATCATGGGTCGCTACTTTGATGGCATCGCCATTCGCCAGTGCGACTGGAAGGTGGGCAACCAGTACATCCGCGACGTGGCAAACGCCAGCCGGGTGCCAGTCCTCAACATGCAGTGCGAGGTCTACCATCCCTTCCAGGCGCTCGCTGATCTGATGACCATCATGGAGAAGAAGGGCGAACCTCGAGGAAAGACCGTCGCTGTCTCCTGGGCCTGCGCCGCCAGCTACCAGAAGCCCTTGAGTGTGCCCCAGTCCCTGATCCTGCTCCTCACTCGCTTCGGAATGAACGTGCGACTGGCACATCCCCCGGAGTACCGGCTGATGCCCGAGATCCTGGAGCAAGCGCAGGAGAACGGCCGCGTCCACGGCGGGACACTGGAGCTCTTGGATGACATGGACGCCGGTTTCAAAGATGCGGACATCGTCTATCCCAAGAGCTGGGGTTCCTGGCTTACCACCGAGAACGTCGACGAGTCAGCAGCCATGGGGCGCAAATACGACGATTGGATCTGCGACGAAAAGCGCATGGCGCTGGCCAAAGAGGACGCCATTTACATGCATTGCCTGCCCGCGGATCGCGGCATCGAGGTTACAGATGGGGTGATCGACGGCCCGCAGTCCGTGGTCTACGATGAGGCGGAGAACCGCCTGCACGTTCAGAAGGCGGTGATGGCGCTGACCATGCGATAACAGCATCTCGTTCCTCCGAAGGCGACTCCCGAGCGCAAGAATGAATCACATCCTCGGCCTGAAATGCGTGCTTTGCGGCGCTGAATACGCGCCCGATGAGGTCCTCTACGTCTGCCCCAAGCACGGCGACGAGGGCATCCTCGACGTGGTCTACGACTACGACCTCATCGGCCGGCGGCTGACCAAGGAAGGGCTGACCAACAACCACGACTACTCCATCTGGCGGTATGCCCCTCTGCTGCCCGTTCCCAGGGACAGCCAAAGACCTCCCCTCCAGGTGGGCTGGACGCCCCTCTACCACGTCCAGCACCTCGGTGAGAGGCTGGGCCTGCCCCACCTCTATCTGAAGGACGACGGTCGCAACCCCACCGCCTCCTTCAAGGACCGGGCCAGCGCCATCGGGGTGGTCAAGGCCCTGGAGCTGGGCTACGAGACCATCACCTGCGCCTCCACCGGGAACGCGGCGTCGTCGTTGGCAGGTCTGGCCGCCAGCGTGGGCCTGAGGAGTCTCATCTTCGTCCCTCAGCGCGCCCCGCAGGCCAAGGTGGCCCAACTCCTCATCTTCGGCGCACGGGTGATTTTGGTCGAGGGCACCTACGACCAGGCCTTCGACCTCTGCCTGGAGGCGGCAAAGGAGTACGGCTGGTATAGCCGCAACACCGCCTACAACCCCTACCTGTCAGAGGGCAAGAAGACGGCGGCGCTGGAGCTCTGCGAGCAACTGGACTGGAAAGCCCCTGATCGCATCTTCGTCTCCGTGGGCGATGGGTGTATCATAGGGGGGCTTTGGAAAGGTCTGAAGGACCTATTGGCCCTGGGCTTCATCGACCGTTTGCCTCAGTTGGTCGGTGTGCAGGCCGAGGGAGCGGCACCGCTGGTGCGGGCCTGGGAAGAGGGGAGTGAAGAGATCGTGCCCCTTGTACCCCACACCCTGGCCGATAGCATCTCCGTGGGCCAGCCCCGCGACCGGGTCAAGGCCCTGCGGGCGGTGCGCGAGACAGGCGGGCAGTACGTGGCGGTCAGCGATGAGGAGATCCTGGAGGCCATGAGGATCTTGGGGAGGGAGGCGGCTGTCTTCGCCGAGCCTGCCGGGGCCACCGGTTTCGCTGGTCTCCGCAAGCTGGCGCTCCAGGGCGAGATCGACCCCCAGGAGCGCATCGTGGTCCTGGTCACTGGGAACGGTCTCAAAGACGTGGACAGCGCCATCCGGGCCACGGGCCAGCCTGAACTGATCGAACCGACCATGTCGGCGCTGCGGCGATTTATCTGAACTACACGGTCGTGAGAAGGAGTTAACCATGAGCGCGGAGAGCAAACTCGTCATCGGACCCACCTTCGAGGAGATGCTCCACCCTTGGAAGATCGATCCTCAGGTGCGTGCCGAAGCGCAGAGGATGATGAAGGAGGACCCTCTCGATCCCCTCAATCTATACAACATCACCTGGCGCGACCACGAAAACCGTGTCTATCACTACGTGCTGCCACCGGAGTTGACCAATGTAGAGGCCCCCATCGTGGTGCTGTACGGCAAGGACTTCCCCACAGGAAGCCACAAGGTCGGGGCCACCTACTCCGTGCTCATCGAGAAGGAGCTGTACGGCGAGGTCGATCCGTCCGTACACTCGCTGGTCTGGCCCTCGACGGGCAACTACGGGATCGGCGGGGCCTGGGTCGGCTGCCGCATGGACTTCGACTCCATCGTTATCCTGCCAGAGGAGATGAGTCAGGAGCGCTTCGAGTTGGTACGCAGCTACGGGGCCCGGCTGATCCTGACCCCCGGCTGCGAGTCCAACGTCAAGGAGATCTACGACAAGAGCAAGGAGCTCCAGGCCGAGGACCCTGAGCGGGTGCGCATTCTCAACCAGTTCGAGGTGATGGGTAATTACCGCTTCCACTACTACGTCACAGGCGGAACTATCATCGAGATGGCCCAGAAACTCGGAGAGCGGGGCATCGGCAAGGGCAAGGTGGCGGCCTACGTCTCGGCCATGGGCTCGGCGGGCACCATCGCTGCCGGCGACCGCTTGAAGCAGCAATGGCCGGACCACAAGATCGTGGGCCTGGAACCCATCCAGTGTCCCACCATCTTCTGGAACGGCTACGGCGGTCACGACATCCAGGGCATCGGCGACAAGCACGTCACCTGGATCCACAACGTGATGAACATGGACGCCATCATGTGCATCGACGATATCGAATCCAAGAAGGGCCTTCAGCTACTCACCGAGGAAGCGGGCTGGCGGACGATGATCGACCGCTATGGGGTCCCGGAGGAGAGCGTCCGGCTGATGGCCGAGACCTTCGGCATCTCCGGCGTGTGTAACGTGTTGGGGGCCATCAAGACGGCCAAGTTCTACGGCTTGGGCAAGGACGACCTGGTAGTGACCATTCTCACCGATGCCATCGATCGCTACGGCTCGGTGATGCAGCAGATGACCGAGACCTACGGGGCCATGGACGAGGTCGAGGCCGCCGTGCGCTTGGTGAGCGTTTTCCACAACCAGAAGCTGGACTGGATCGAGGAAGGCACGCGCCGCAACCGCAATCAATGGCACAACCTGAAGTACTACACCTGGGTGGAGCAGCAGGGGAAGACTATAGAGGAGCTCGACGCTCAGAGATACCAGGACTACTGGCAGGCTCAGCAGGCGCGGGTTGGGGAGATTGACCGGAAGATCCAACAGGCGCGAGGGGACTAGCCCCGAGGGCCTGACCAACCAGTAGAAGCCGCAGCCAGGAGCGTAGGGACGACCCACCGGGTCGCCCCACTTCGTTCAGAGCGAAGCTCTGGCGTCAGTGCCGCCCACACCAGGCACCTCGATTATGCGGCCGATAACAGCGTCCATCAAGCCCTCTGATGCTGGCCCTGGCCAG
>DATEXS010000081.1:0-2985 GCA_035256725.1 Anaerolineae bacterium | reverse complement strand
CGGTGCAGGAGGCGATCCAGATGATCAGCCGGTTGAGGAAGATGGGAAAGGCATAGAGGAGACGTTTCGGTTCACATGGGTTGCCAGCAGGCTGTCGGGTTTGTTGCCAGTGAGTGATGCCAGGAAGTAGGAACCACAAGGGAAGGGTTGCATCCGTTTTCAGGGAGGAAACGATGAGTGAGGAGTACAGAGTCCTTGGATACCGTTGGGTCAACATGGTGATGTATGTGCTCGTGGCCTTCATGGCCGGCCTCGCGTTCATGACCTTGGCCCCGCTCCTGGAGGTCATGGCCGAACGCTGGTCGGTCGGGTTTGGCACCGTCAGCTCGCTACTGTCTATCTTCGGCATCTTCATGGTTTTGTTATCCATTCCCACAGGATATGTGACAGACAGGCTGGGGTTCAAGTTGCCGGTGGCTATAGGTGGCTCGCTGCTCGCTCTTGGAATCATCGGGCGAACCGCCGCGGGTAGCTTTGGGCTGTTCACGCTGGTTACGATCGTAGCCGGGGTGGGATGGGGAATCATGTGGAGTCCGGTGGGCAGTCTGGCTGCGACCTGGTTCCCTCACAGGGAGATCGGGCTAGCCAGCAGCCTGTGGCCCGCTGGCCTCTTGGCAGGCATGGCGGTGGGTTCCTTGACCGCCATTCCGGTCATGTTGCAGTTCGGATGGAACACTATGTGGCTCATCTATGGGGTGGTAGCGGCCGTCATCGCGGTCCTGGCCTGGGTCCTCATGCGAGCCAGGCCGCCAGTGCCTCCTGAGCCCCGACCCCCTTTCCCACCCGCCGGGGTTCTAGAGGGTATCAAGCAGACCATGAACCGTCCCAACATCGCCCTCCAATACGCGGTCTTCGCCGCCGTGGGCTCTCTGGCCGTGGCTCCTAGCATCTTGCCTCCCCTGTTGATCGCCAAAGGTGTGGTGCCTCCGTTGGCCGGATTAGTCTCCGGTCTCCTGCTGATCGGTGGGATGGTGGGGACGTTGGTGGTGCCACCCTTGGCCTTTGGAAGACGGCGGACGCGGGCTGCGCTCCTGGCAGCCTCCGTTCTAGGCCCGCTGTTCTTCATCGCCATCTTCTACGCACCGGTTGCAGGCGGTGGTGTGGGCCTGGTGAGTGTGCTTAGCTTTGTCTTCGGCTTCTGCATGGCGTCGGTCATGGCGATCTCGCCCGGCGTGGGGCAGGTACAACCGGGGGTCAACCCTGGTAACGCGGGCATCCTGATGGGTGTCTTCCTGACCTCCATCGGCATAGGGATCACCATCTACCCCATCCTGACCGGCATGTTGACAGAGTCCGCTGGCGTGTTAGCCGCAGCATGGTTGCTGACCGTCTTGCCGCTGCTTTCCCTGATCGTAATATACCTGTTCGTGCCTGAGCCAGCGCTCCCTCAAGGGGGGCCTCCTGGGAAGTAGGCATGGCGGCTCGGACATTCAACTGGTCGATGTGCTAGTGCAAGCCAAGGTTTTGGACATGATCGGGTGAGGGAGGGGGCAAAATGGCGGAGCAGGGAAGACCCAGGCAAGAGACGATGAGTTCTGCGGAGCGTTTGGGAGCGGTGATGATGGGTCAGCGCCCGGATAGGATCCCCATCCTGCCCTTCGCGGGCGGCTTCTGCGCCAAGGTCATAGGGATTCCTATCGCACGCATCTACGACGATCCGGAGAAGAGCTTCTGGGCACAGATCTGGACGCAGGAGTTGATAGGCTATGACGGCGGACCCATGTTCGGCTATGCGTCGTTTGGCGCATGGGAGTTCGGCGGCGAGATTAAGATGCCCTCGAGCGAGTGGGAGCAAGCTCCCATTATCACCAAACACCCAGCGCGAACGCCCGAAGAGGTGGACGCGCTGGAGATCCCCGATGTGGAGACGGCAGGGTTCTACCCCATGGCGCTGGAGTTTGCCAGAATCCAGCAGCAGTTTGGCATGCCTATCCAGGTCATGCCCATCGGCGGATTCACCCCGGCAGGGAACATCGCTGGGTTGGACAAGATGTGCCGTTGGATGGTCAAGCAGCCTGAGGTGGCGCACAAGCTCCTCCGCAAGACGGTTGTATTTGCCAAGAAGGTGGTCGACTACTACTTGGACACCTTCAGTCCCTATCCCATGTCGGTGATGAGCGGGGAGGCCTCGGCGGCCAATCAGATTATCTCGCCCAGGCAGTTCGAGGAGTTCGCCTTTCCGTACATAAAGGAGATGCACGAGTATTACCTGGAACGTGGCCTGACGAGTATCTTCGCCCACATCTGCGGGGAGCAGAACCTGAACCTGCCGCATTGGCGGAAGCTACCCTGGGGCCCAGCGCCCATTCTGAGCTTCGGACACGAGGTGGACCTCACGAAGGCCATGGAGGTATTTCCTGATGCCGTGGTAGCCGGGAACGTAGAGCCGAGGGTGATCCAGGAAGGCACCTGGCAGGAGGTCTACGAACTGGCCAAGACCTGCATCGAGAGGGCCAAGTACCACCCCAGGGGCTACATGTTGATGGCGGGATGCGACGTCCCGCCGCAGGCACCGGTCTTCAACATCTATGCGCTGAAGAAGGCGGTGATGGACTTCGGGTTCTACGACTAGTCAGCACGTGCGCGCCAATGGAGAAGCCAGGCGCGGAATGAGTGAGCCGGCATGGTCTCACGACAATCATCAGAGGAAGGGGGGTGATGCAGCTCTCGGAGACTCGGCGGGTGTCGGACAGCGGTGAAGACATGCAAACAAGGAAGGTTGGAGGTCAAGAAATGGCAAGCGAGGCAAGGAAGAAGGAGATCTTGAAGGCCCTGTATGACGGGGTGGTGGCGTTCGACGAGGACAAGGTAGTGGAGTACTCCAAGCTGGTGTTGGACGAGGATGTGGATGCCTACGAGGCGATCATGGACGGGCTGGCGGCGGGGATGGAGCACGTAGGCGAGTTGTACGCCAACCAGGAGTACTTCGTGCCCGAGGTACTGATGTGTTCGGACGCTTTGTACGCGGGGTTGGACATGCTGCGG
>DATEXS010000080.1:0-3178 GCA_035256725.1 Anaerolineae bacterium | reverse complement strand
CGGCGAAGGAGCGAGGCTGGCAGGCCAGCGCTCCCTTTCAACCAGGGCAACTTGATTGGCCCCTGGAGGATCATAGGGTTTTCTTCGACCTGCTCCCCACGGAAAAGCTGGGTCTAAGCCTGGATGGTAATCATTTGATGGTCCCGTCCAAGTCCCTGTCCATGGCCGTTGGCCTGGGAAAAGAGATGCTGCCTTTGGCCATGGACCGTGCCTGCAAGTACTGTCCCCTGGCCGATGGTTGTCGGTTCAGCAGAGAGTGAGCCGGGATACTGGCAGGGGTCCTAGATCATTCGGCGGCGCGTCCAGACGCGTCGTGAAAAGCATTACAGGCAGCGGAGAAGCTGCCGGAGCACTGTAAGGAGGCGTGTTGTCAAAAAGGTACGCATGGATTGTGATGGCTGCGCTTTTCGTCGCGGCGATCGCGGTGTCGATCAATCAGTACAAGGTTCCGCCCGTCATGCCCGTGCTGATGCAGGTCTTCGGCCTCGATCTCACCATGGCCAATCTGTTGATGTCCATCTTTTCCTTGAGTGGCTTCCTGTTGGCCATTCCTGCGGGGATCGTGGTGCACAGGATTGGTCCCAAGCGGTCTGGACTGGTGGCCGTGGGCGCGGTGATCATCGGGGCAGGGTTGGGAGCAATCAGCAGCGGAGCGGCGGCGCTGCTCGCCAGCCGAACGGTGGAGGGCCTCAGCTTCGTGTTCATGATGGTGGTTGGCCCCGCCCTAGTCTCTCTGTGGTTCAGCCCAGAGGAGAGGGGAGTTCCAATGGGGGTCTTCGCCACCTGGGTGCCTGTGGGCAGTCTGATCATCCTCAACGCCGCCCCAGCGCTGGAATCAGCGTTCGGCTGGCAGTCCGTATGGTGGTTCGGCTGCCTCTACGGAGTGTTTGGTTTCCTGGTGTTCTGGGCCTTGGTGAGGCTTCCCACAGTGTTCTCCTCGGCGCCAGCCAATCCCGGGCAGGGCGGCGCAGGGCAGGGGTCCAGTGAGCGTCTACTGTCCAGTGTGAGAACCGCCTTGGCGAACCGGAATGTGTGGCTTCTCGGCCTGCTGTTCTTCTGCTTCACCATGGTTTTTCCCGGGTTCTCGAACAACATGCCGACCTACCTGCATACCGTTCGAGGGTACTCTCTAGGCCAGGCGGCTTTGATCGTCAGCCTATCCTCGTTGGCCACCATCGTGGGTTGTCCATTGATGGGGCTACTGTCCGACAGGATTGGCTCTCGCAAGAAGGTCTACACCGCTGCTCTGCTCATTGTGGCCGTTCTCTGGCTCTTCCCCTACCACTTGACTGGAGTTGCCATCCCGCTTTTCCTGATGGTTTTCGGGCTTGTCGGCGGGGCGATTCCCACCATGATCTTCGCCTCGCTCCCGGAGGTGATGGAGAGACCGGAACTGGCGGGAATCGGCATGGGAGGTGTGGTCACGCTTCAGAACCTCGGTTTGTTGATAGGCCCCGTGATGTTTGGGCGTATCGTGCAGGTTTCGGGCAATTGGGCTCTGGCTGGATATGCCATGATTCCGATCACCCTTCTCGCTGTGCTGGTGGGATGGCTGGTTGACGTACGCTAGGGTGGGTGGCGATCTCAGGGAGCGCGAACGCGACTGATTCGAAGAAGTGCACGGCACCGGGTGTCCATACGGCAATATGATGAAGATGGTATAGCCATGGATCGAGGAAGCCACCGTGATGTCTAAGGGGGAGCCAAGGCGTGAGATCATGACCTCCGCTGAGCGTCTGGCTGCCATCACGAGAGGGGAACGGCCCGACAGAGTCCCCTTTATGCCTCTGGGCGCGGGCTTTTGCGCTGGCATAGTAGGATACCCAATACGCTCCGTTTATGACGACCCGCAGAGGAGTTTCTGGGCACAGATATGGGCGCAGGAGCTCTTCGGCTACGACGGGGCCCCCGCGTTCCGCTACGGTTCCTACGGTGGGTGGGAGTTCGGCGGCGAGATCAAGATGCCCCAAAGCGAGTTGGCGCAGGCCCCCGTGGTGATCAAGTACCCGGCGAGAACCCCTGAGGAAGTGGAGGCCCTGGAGATACCTGACGTGGAGACGGCAGGCTACTTCCCTCTGTGCATCGAGTTCGCGGAGATCCAGCGGGTACTGGGTATGCCTATCGTGGTCCCCGCTGGGGGACCTTTCACGGCGGCGGCCAACATTGCGGGTGTAGATGCACTGTGCCGGTGGATGATCAAGAGGCCGGAAACTGCCCATTCGCTGTTGAGCAAGGTGGTCGTCTTTGCCAAGAGGGTGATCGACTACTTTGTTGGCCGCTTCTCGGGCCAGCGGCTCACGGGTGAGGGCGGCTGTGCGACCTCTTCCAACCAGATCATCTCTCCAGGGCAGTTCGAGGAGTTTGTTCTCCCGTACCACCAAGAGGTCTATGAGCATGTCTCGTCGAAGGGGATCAAGACCGTTTTCTGTCATATCTGTGGGGAGCAAAACGGTAATTTGCCCTACTGGGCTCAGGTGCCCTTCGGCGAGCGTGGCATCCTCAGCTTCGGCGAGGAGGTCGATCTAACTACGGCGATCGATGCTTTCGGCGATAGACACATCGTGGCAGGAAACGTCGAACCTCGGGTGATCCGAGAAGGCACCTGGCAGCAGGTGTACGAGCTGGCCAGGGTTTGCATCGAGAAAGCCAAGGATGCACCTGGAGGTTACATTCTGATGTCTGGTTGTGAGATACCGCCCTCTTCGCCGCCATACAACATATACGCGCTGAAGAAGGCGGTGATGGACTTCGGGTTCTACGACTAGTCGGGATGTGCGCGGCACCTGGAATGCTGGGGACTGGGTTAGTTGGTGAGCTATGATCACATGACTCTCGTGAGGAAAGGGGGTGACGCAACTTTCGCAAAGCTGGCGGGTGCCAGACATCATTGGCGAGACATGGACAAGAACAAACCGGAGGTGAGGAGATGGCGACAGAGGCGAGGAAGAAGGAGATCTTCAAGGCCCTGTATGACGGGGTGGTGGCGTTTGACGAGGACAAGGTAGTGGAGTACTCCAAGCTGGTCTTGGACGAGGACGTGGATGCCTACGAGGCGATCATGGACGGGCTGGCGGCGGGGATGGAGCACGTAGGCGAGTTGTACGCCAACCAGGAGTACTTCGTGCCCGAGGTACTGATGTGTTCGGACGCTTTGTACGCGGGGTTGGACATGCTGCGG
>DATEXS010000079.1:0-6390 GCA_035256725.1 Anaerolineae bacterium | reverse complement strand
CTTCTCGTGGCAGAGGCTAGCCGAGCTGGTGTTCTCACCATCGGTGTTGGTGATCTGGGCAACGAGATCGGGTTTGGCTTGATAGAGGATACAGTGAGGGAGTTGGTGCCCCGAGCGAACAAGTGTCAGTGTCCTTGTGGGCAGGGCACTGCTTGCGCCGTCCCGGTGGACTGTCTGGTGGTTGCTGGTGTCTCCAACTGGGGGGCATATGGCATCGCGAGTGCGCTTGGGGTATTGACGAGTCGACCAGACTTGATCCACACCGCCGACATAGAGAGGGAGATGATATTCGAATGCTGCCGAGCTGGCGCAGTAGATGGTCTGTCAACGGGACCCACGTTTGAAGTGGACGGCCAGTCCTGGGCGACGCACGGCAATCTAGTGGACCTCCTCAGAGCACTAGTCACGACTGCCGTCACGGAGCGCAAATTCGAGCGCGTGGATCGATGGTAAACCAAACCAGGTTCATGGCGGCGATCACCCGCGTGGCGTAGCGGGTCAGGCGACGGGACAAATCGCGAGCCCACGGGCTCCGTGATCGTATTGTTTCAAGGAGTGTGCAGCTTGTGAGTGAGCCGCCGGCCTTGTGAGAGCGCACGGGGGTCGGTGGCTCATGTCGGTGCAATACGGCAGGAAGCGCGCGGTACATTCAGATCCTGGGAGGTGCGATGAGACTCGTGGCGATAGGAAGTGAGATACAACCTATTCAGCTCAAACGCGTTGAGGGGCATGTTGTGGGAAAAGGCTCCAGCGGCAAGGAGCTCCTGGTTGGGAGGTTGGGGCTGCTGGTAGAGGCAACAGTCGATAGAGGCGTCGTAACGCCGCCCCACACGCACAATCACGAGAGCATCTGTTATCTCGTGAAGGGAAAGATTCGAGCCACCGTGGGGGAAGATACCTGGCTGTTGGGCCCGGGTGACGCGTTTCTGCATCCAGAGGGTGTACTCCATACGACCGAAGTGTTGGAGGACTCTACCTGGATCGAATTCAAGTCACCGCCTGAGAGGACGTGGGAGTCGAGTTAACTCGGTCATTAGGTTCTCGACTATCCTGTGCCCTGCCAGCGTGTGGGACCACGAGAAGGCCTCTCCGGGCAGGGAAAGCGAACAGAACTATCGACATTGCAGAAGGGTGCAAGATCTGGAGGGTACCATGAAGGCAAATCCGCTGTTGGCGCAGGCAAGAGCAGTCGTATCTGATTGCCTGCAAGTTAAGAAGGGCGAGCAGGTGTTGATAGTCTGGGATGGAACCATCGGTGAGGAACTGGTTTCCGCCTCTCAGATAGCGTTGAGCGAACTGGGCGCCGACTGGTACTTGCTTACTTACGAACCCGTGGCATACCGTCCTGTGAGCGAATTCTGCCTTTTCGCCGGCGCCTCCCTCAGAGAGGGAGGATTCAAAATACCTCCAATTCTGCAAGCCGGCCTCGATAGTTGTGACGCAAGCTTGCTCCTCATCTCCGACATAGAGCTCCTGTTTGCACCGAAATGGGCTGACATGCTGGGTGGCCGAGGTAGCAACGGCGGCAAGCGTATGGTGCTTTTGGGCCCACACACAAGCACTGAGGTCGCTCGGAGGACCTTGCCAAGATCCCGTGAGGAGGTCGAGGAACTGAAGACACTGGTTGAGCGCTGTGGAGAGGTTATCGGTAAGGCTTCCCATGGCCGCGTCAGATCTGACAATGGGACAGATCTGAGTTTTGATCTGGGACAGTATGAAGTCCGAGCACATACCGGCGTCGCGAAGAATGGCACATTGGCCGGGCTACCCGGGGGGCAGGTGGCGCGGGTGCCCGATGATGGCTCAGCGCAGGGCACTCTGGTGATCGATAGAAGCGTTGCAGCCCCTGGAGACAAGGCGCTGAGTGAACCGATAACGCTCAAGGTCAAAGATGGGAATGTGGTTAGCATTGAGGGAGGACTCGAGGCAAAGGCGCTGGATGCCTTCTTGCAGAGCTTGGGAACTCCCAGCATCTATCACCTGACCGAACTAGGTATTGGCACAAACCGACGGTGCCGATTGTCAGGCCTTGGCCATCACCCGGAGGACACTCACACGTATGGAACGGTCAGCTTTGCGCTTGGCTGTGATGTTCACATCGGGGGGCAGGTTAGGGCTCCGGCGCACATAGACATGACCATGCGGTTCCCTGCCCTCAGTGTGGACGGACGAGACGTTGTCCGCGATGGTGCGATAGTCCTTGATTCCTCGTTGTAGCTCACATGGCGATGGGGCCGACTCGTGGGTACCTCGCCCGATGAGGAGCGGGAATGGACCGGTGGTCAGAGTTCGGACTGACCGGGCGCTCTCGCCAGGGTGGCGTGCGGTTCACCCAATGGATCCACCCAGAGATGATAGGAGAAAAGACCCGACCTCCAGACGCTCAAGGGGGCAGCGGAACAGCCTAGCTCCGAGTATGGTACACGAGTTGGCATAGTGGTGTCGGGCTGCCAGTCGCGTAGCTGTTGGATCGGAGGGCACGTCACTTGGTGCCGAAGCATGAGTGGGCGAAAAGTATCGAAGCTTGGAGGAGTGCGGTGAGAGTCGTAGCAATAGGCAGTGAGATAAAGCCCCTGCAGCTCAAACGGGTTGAAGGGCATGTCGTAGGAGAAGGCTCGAGCGGGAAGGAGCTTCTGGTTGGGAGATTGGGCCTTCTTGTGGAGGCAACAGTCGATAGAGGCGTCGTAACGCCACCCCACACGCACAATCACGAGAGCATATGCTATCTTGTGAAGGGAAAAGTTCGGGTCACCATCGGGGACGATACCTGGCTATTGGGCCCGGGTGACGCATTTCTGCATCCAGAGGGTGTGCTCCATACGACCGAAGTATTGGAGGACTCTACCTGGATCGAGTTCAAGTCACCGCCCGAGAGGACGTGGGAGTCGAGTTAACTCGGTTATTAGGCTCTCGACTGTCCTGTGCCCTGACAGCGTGTGGAGCCGCGAGAAGGCTTGTCCGGGGCTGGAAGCGCACAGAACCATCGACATTGCAGAAAGGTGCAAGATCTGGAGGGTAGTATGAAGGGAAATCCGTTGTTGGTGCAGGCAAGAGTAATCGTGTCTGATTGCCTGGAAGTTAAGAGGGGCGAGCAGGTGTTGATAGTCTGGGATGGGACCATCGGTGAGGAACTGGTTTCCGCCTCTCAGATAGCGTTGAGCGAACTGGGCGCCGACTGGTACCTGCTTACTTATGAACCCCTGGCATATCGTCCTGTGAGCGAATTCTGCCTTTTCGCCGGCGCCTCCCTCAGAGAGGGAGGATTCAAGATACCTCCAATTCTACAAGCTGGCCTCGATAGTAGTGATGCAGGCCTACTCCTTATCTCGGACATGGACCTCCTGTTTGCCCCGAAATGGGCTGACATTCTGGGTGGCCCAAATCGGGGAAGCAAGCGCATGCTGTTGACCCCGTACATGAGCACTGAGGTCGGTCAGAGAATCTTGCCAAGATCCCGAGAAGAAGTTCAGGAACTGAAGACATTGGTTGAGCGCTGTGGAGAGGTTATCGGCAAAGCTTCCCATGGCCATGTTAGATCTGACAATGGGACAGATCTGAGTTTTAATCTGGGACAGTATGAAGTCCGAGCACATACCGGCCTGGCGAAGAACGGCGCGTTGGCGGCGATGCCTGGGGGGCAGGTGACGCGGGTGCCTGATGATGGATCAGCGCAGGGCACTCTGGTGATCGATAGAAGCGTTGCAGCACCTGAGTACAAGGCGCTTTGTGAACCGATAACGCTCAAGGTCGAAGATGGGGCAGTGGTTAGCATTGAAGGAGGACTCGAGGCTAAGGCGTTAGACGTCTTCTTGCAGGGCTTGGAAAATCCCAGCATGTATCACCTGACCGAACTGGGTATTGGCACGAACCGACGGTGCCGGCTTGTGGGTGTTGGCGAGGACACTCACACCTATGGAACGGTCAGCTTTGCGCTGGGGTGTGATGTTCACATCGGGGGGCAGGTTAGGGCTCCGGCGCACATTGACATGACGATGCGGTTCCCGACCCTGGAAACCAACCAACAAACGATAGTGAAAGCGGGCCAGCTAGTGCTGGACAGCCTCTAGAGCGGGCACCCAGTGCCGAGGGCTGTTTCGCGCCTCGCCCGAGTGTGCCCAAGTCGGGCGCTGGCGGGGTGCGGCGGTGCCAGGGCCAGGCCCCTAGGGAGGATAGAAAGTGAGACTTGTAGGTAAAGGGAGTGAAATCGCGGGAGTACGTCTGCAACGCGTGGAGGGGCAGCCTGCGGGAGAGGGCTCGACCGTCAAGGAGTTGCTGAGCGGAACCCGCGGCCTTCTTGCGGAGGCAACTGTGGACAAAGCAGTCATCACGCCCCCTCACGCTCACCGTCATGAGAACTTCTGCTATCTCATCAGGGGCCGGATTCGCGTCACCATCGGCGACGAGAGCAGCGAAATAGGCCCGGGTGACGCCTTTCTCCATCCGGCAGGCGTGCTGCATACGTCGGAGGTGCTGGAAGATTCCACGTGGATAGAATTCAAGACCCCGCCCGAACGAACGTGGGAGTGAGGTTGGCAGCACTCTTGACATAGTGATCGCGCCCGAGAATGCCTAGGGGCCGGGGGGAAAGCTGCCCATGTTCGCTGCGCGGCTGGACTTGCTGTGCCCTCTCGGACGGACCCCCGCCTCGTCAAGCTGCATCGTTTCCAACAGGAGCAATCGATTGTCCAAGATAGTCAGATACACCCAAGGGGGCCGAGTCTCCTACGGTCTGCTGAGGCAGGACTCGGTTTTTCAACTCGTCGGCGATGTCTTTGGCGATTTCCTGGAAGGACCATACGTGGCCAGAGCCGACGAGGTGACAATTCTCTCCCCCTGCGCGCCGACGAAAATCGTCGGCGTCGGCCTGAACTACAGGGCACATGTCGAAGAATTGGGCCTGCAAGTTCCGGATACTCCTTTACTCTTTCTGAAACCTCCTAGCTCGGTGATCGGCCCGAGGGGCGAGATCGTGTTTCCGGCATCGTCTAACGAGCTCGGCTTCTCAGCCGAACTGGCGCTGGTCTTGAAGCGCAAGGCAACGGGGGTTTCTCCCACAGAGGCTGTGGAGTGTTTGCTGGGCTACACCTGCGCAAACGACGTGACGGCTCGAGACCTGGCCAGGAAGGATACCACCACGACGCGTGCCAAGTGCTTCGACACCTTCTGCCCCATTGGCCCCTGCGTGGCCACCGGTCTTGACGCTGGCAACCTTTGCATCACGTCCCGTTTGAACGGCCAGGTATATCAGCGCGCAGAGACCGCCGACATGGTCTTCTCGGTCGGTGAACTGGTCAGCTTCATCTCGCAGGTGATGACCCTCGAGCCTGGCGACGTTATCCTCACGGGGACGCCCCAAGGCGCCGGTGCGCTGAGTGTGGGCGACGTCGTAGAGGTCGAAATCGAGGGCGTAGGCGCGCTGGTCAACACAGTAGTCTCGCCCAGGTAGAAGTCTCAGACCACTCTGCTCAACGAGGACGCCACAGCTAACTCAGCCTGGAACTGTAAGAGCAAGGCCCCTCGTCTCAGCGACGAGGGGCCTCTTCGTGTTACTACCCTACTTGCTAGATCACCCCAGCCAGGCCAACCCGACTGAAGCTGACGGGACTCGAACCCCCGACCTCATCAGTGCGATTGATGCGCTCTCCCAACTGAGCTATGCCCCCACGCGCGGCAAGCGTTGTAGAGGTTCTGTGAAGAACTATAGCAAAAGGAGCCCCGCATGTCAAACTTGGGCTCTGGCGAGCAAGCTGGCGCGGCCTGGGGAGTGGTGGCGGTGATAGACGCGCCGGCGGGCATCAGGGGACCATGCGGCGTTTGTGTCCGACGCCAGTTGGCTGGTGACGGGCAGCAGACAGGTGCCGTCGACGTTCAAGATGCCACCCTCGGCCTTTGCGCCGGGGTTTGAGGAGAACGCCACTCTGCAGGTGGGCGCAGATGAAGCTCAGGCGGAGAGGAGCATGGCGACGGGGAGCGGGGGAACAAGTGGGTGGTTCACTGTCGTCCTCCTTGGGCGCGTGGCGCGCCGGACTAGCCGCAGTCCTGCAGAGCAGCGAGGGCCTTCTTGGCTGTCGACAGGGCACGCGAGGCTTCCCTATGGAAGACTTGCGCTCCCAGGTGAGCTACATCGTTCCTGCGGCCGTGCAAGTTCAGAACGCGATCACGTAGTTGGGAGTCAATACGGACGCCGCACAATGCCGGGAGACACACGGTCAGCTTGTGCCCGAAGGCAGTGTCCGAGAGGAAATTCTCCGCAGTCCTCCGGCCCAAGCCTTTTTCAGAAAGTGACACAAGTATGCGGTTGTCGACTCGGGATTCGATGGCCATGTGCGAGTTCAACAGAGCCTCGCGATGTCCGCCATGGAAGAACGAATAGCGGGCAGTTGAAAGCAA
>DATEXS010000078.1:0-5553 GCA_035256725.1 Anaerolineae bacterium | reverse complement strand
GTTCCCGCTTGGCCGCTGGCAGAGAAGCAGGAGTTTCTCAGCAGAGGATCTTTGAGGATGGGCGATAGCGGTGCTATGATTAACGTGTAGGTCCGCTGAGGAGACGGGTAGCGACGGCGCTGACCCGAAAGGCTGGCAAGGTGGTGTGTGGTCTCGGGTGGCAATATCGACACTATGAACCTCGTGCAGATGCTGCGGGGACAGATTCCTTAACAGGGAGAGTAGTTACGCGCCGGCACGGTGACCAGTTGAGGATGGGCATCATCGATGTCGCATGAGATACTGGTGGTAGATGCCAAGGACAACGTGGCGACTGCGCTGCGGCCGCTCGAGCAGGGGGAATTCCTGGAGATGGCGGTTGGCGACAGCACCATCAAGGTCACCATCTTGGAGCCAATACCCTTCGGCCACAAGATCGCCCTGAGAGATGTGCAGAGAGGAGAGCCGATCTTGAAGTACGGAGAGGTCATGGGGTTGGCAACGCAGAGGATCGCCAAGGGCCAGCACGTCCACGTGCACAACGTGGAGGGGCTGCGGGGCAGGGGGCAGCAGGAGTGAAGTTCCTCGGCTACCGCCGCAGCAACGGCAAGATTGGCGTAAGGGGCCATGTACTTGTCTTCCCCACCGTGATCTGCGCGGCCGCTGTGGCCGAGATGATCGCCAGGGAGGTGCCAGGCACAGTGTTCCTCGGCCACCAACACGGCTGTGGGCACTTAGGCGAAGAGCGCGACCACATGATCCGGGCCATGGTTGGCTCTTGCAGCAACCCCAACGTCGCGGGTGTGCTCCTGGTGGGGCTTGGTTGTGAGATGCTGACCGCGGAGTTGCTGGGCGAGAAGCTGCGCGAGGCTGGGCAAAGGGTGGAGACGATCACCACCCAGGCCCTGCAGGGCACGGCCGAGGCCATCGTGAAGGGAGCGGAACTGGCCCGGAAGCTGCTGGAAGAGGCGAAGAGTGTTCAACGAGAGCCAGCCGAAGTTTCCGAGTTGATGGTCGCGGCCAAATGCGGCGCTTCGGATACCCTGTCTGGCCTGACCGCCAACCCGGCCACGGGTGTGGCTTGCGACATCCTGATCGGAGAAGGGGGGAGCGCGATCTTCACCGAGACCCCGGAGATGCTGGGGGCGGAGCACATCCTGGCGAAAAGGGCAGCGGACGAAGGGGTACGGCGGCGCATCTGGGAGATAACCTCGCGCACCGACAGCAAGATCAAGGCCATGGGGCTGGATATCCGCGAGGCAGAGCCAGGCCCTGGAAACATTGAGGCCGGGTTGACCACGCTGGCGGAGAAGTCGCTGGGTGCCATCCGCAAGGGAGGCACCACGCCGATCGTAGAGGTAGTTGACTATGCGCAGGAGCCGTCGAGGAAGGGCCTGGTGATCATGGATGGGCCGGCCCACGATGTGGTCAGCGTCACAGGAATGGTGGCCGCCGGCGCCCAGATCGTCGTATTCACCACCGGGATTGGGACCCCTGTAGGGTCCCCCGTCGCCCCTGTCATCAAGATCTCGTCGAACAGCGCCCTCTACTGGCGGTGGAAGGGAAACATCGACCTTAATGCCGGGGCCATCCTGGATGGCCAGGAGACGCTGGACACTATGGGCCAGCGGATCTTTCAGGAGATCCTGGACGTAGCGTCAGGCAAGCTGACCAAAGCTGAGACCCTGGGTCACCGCGAGTTCGCCATTCACACCATCGCGCCCACGGTGTGACCCTGGAGGGCCTGTCCTGCTCGCGCTACGCAGCCTTGTAGACGGCCCCCGCCAGATAGCCCACGGTGTACTGGCCAGGCGTCTTGATCCCCGTCACGTCCCCTGAGTTCATGTACTTGAGGACCGCCGCCGTGTCGGCCCCGCGTTCTCTAGCCGCGAGCATCACGGTGACGATGGGCCCGCCGCCACAGGCCTGAGCCTCATTCTTGGCCAGGCTCTCCGCCAGACCTTCCGGGTCGAAGTCTTGGACGTACTTCTGCACCACTCGATCGTGTGTAACCACCTCGCGGTAGTCATGGAGATGGGCCAGATCGGAACTGGCTACCAGGAGCGCGTGCTGGCCCTCGAGCGCCTTGACCAGTGCTGCGCTCAACTGGCGGCAAGCGGCCATTGACTGCTCCCCCATCATCACCGGCATCAGGGAGAACTCGCCAAGCATGTGTTGGAGGAAGGGCAACTGTATCTCCAGCGAGTGCTCTCCGTCCTGGTCGAGGTAAGTGAGGTTGATATCCCTCGCCAACTGGCTCAGCATCTCGCGATCAATCTCCACCAGGCCCAGGGGTGTCTGGTAGTAACCTCTGCTGGTGGCCAGGAATTGCCCCCCGTAGGGCTGGTGCAGAGGACTGACGACGACCACGATGGGATAGGCCTTGCCCTCCAACTGCTTGTACGCGTACGCGGCGACGCCGGCGGAGTAGGAGTATCCCGCGTGGGGAGAGATGAGGGCGTGCAGCTCACCGTCCAGGGGTTGTAAGTCCACGTTGTCCAGAAACTGGTCGATCGTGTCGGCCAGAGCTGAGGCCGACCCTGGGTACCAGGTGCCGGCAATGACGGAGCGTCTGATGTCCTTGCTGTCCGGGTCCTTCATGGTTGCCTCCTCGTGTCAGCTGGAAGGCGTTGCGGTCCGCCTTTGCTGCGCTATCTTCTCGTGATGCGTATCTCGCGGTGTTGCCGAGCGGTGGCCACCGGCGACTCCGCGGCAGAGATGCCCTCGCTAGGCGGCCACGGCGCAGGGGCCTGGGCGAGCCACTGCCGCTCTCACTCGGCCTGGCCAGCCTTCGGGGCCTGACGCAGCCGGCCCACGATGGTCTCTGGTTGGATGGCGGCGGTGATGATGTGACCGGTGTCCAAGATGATCACCGTCCTGGTCTTTCGCCCGTAGGTCATATCGATAGTCATCCCATTCTTCTTCGCCTGGCGCACCATGCGCCTGATCGGCTGCGAATTGGGGTCAAGAATGGCCAGAATGCGGTTGGCAGCGACGATCCCTCCAAAGCCTACGTGCACTGGGTCCATTGCCGTTGGTCTCCTCCTTAGTTGGTGACAGCGCCTCGGTCGCGAACGGAAAGAATGCCGCTGCGTGTCGCAGGCCTTCCGACCCGAGAGGGCGCTATGTGAGTTTGAACTACCACTGGAGCTGGGATACAATAGCCCCAGGGAGTGAACTATGCCGCTCTACGAATACCGGTGCAACGGCTGTCGCCGAAAAATCACTCTGTTACGAAGCTTCTCAGAGACGAGCACACCGTGCTGTCCCCATTGCCAGAGCGAGAACCTCACGCGATTGATCTCCCGGGTATCTGTCCTCAGGTCAGAGGAAAGCCGCCTGGAGAGCCTGGCCGATCCAAGCTCGCTTGGTGACCTGGACGAGAGCGACCCCCGCAGCATCGCCCGTTGGATGCGCAAGATGGGTGGGGAGACGGGCGAGGAGCTGGGGCCGGAGTTCGACGAGATGGTGGGGCGGCTGGAGGCAGGGGAGAACCCCGAGGACGTAGAACAATCCATGGGTGGCCTGGAAGGCCAGGCCTTCGACGACTACGACCTGTAGTTCGATCCCCGCAAACCGTCCCTCTGGGAAGCCGCAACGTGCTTAGAACCTCTCCTGTCTCTCCACGTCGATGACGAAGACGGTGGCTCCTCCGACCTCTAGCTCGACCGGCTGCGGAATGTAGAACTCGGAGGGTTCGGTCACAGGGACGATGGGGCTGAGATACCGAGTTCGCTGATGGCAGTTCTCCCTGACTAGTTCCAGCACCTCCTCGACCTTATCGTTCTCCACGCCCACGAAGACAGTGGCGTTGCCTTCTCTTAGAAACCCCCCGGTGGTGCTCACCAGAGTGGCTTTGTGCCCGCCCTCCGTCAGAGCCTTGAGCAGGGCGTCGGAGTCGTCCCTGTGCACGATGCTGATGATGAGTTTCACGTCAGCAGCCCTCCTCGTCTACGCTCGCATCTGCGGGTGGTGATTTGGGGGTATCTGTAGCCTCTGTGGTGATGATCCCGGTTTTCTTCAGATGATCGATCAGTTCGGCGCCCGTCTTGAAGATCTCCGTGCAGTAGAACTGCAGGAAAGGGCTGATCTCATAGGGAAAGACCATGTAGACCTCTTTGTCGTGACTGAAGCCATAGATCAGCTCCGACAGCACGCCTGGGGACGGCTCCTTTACGGGATAGTAGACGACCACAAAGTCGCTCTGGTCAATAAACTTGTAGTCGCGGGCAACGGTCTGATCCTCCAGAATGCGGATGAGATCAGGGGTCATCTCCTCGTCCTTGTCATGGACGAGGTCACGGGCACGCTCTAGTTCGCTCATGGCCAGAGGGTTGAAGACGGTCAGGTATTCCCGCAGTTCCGCCAGGAACTCCCGCACCCTGTCCAGTTGCTCGGGCTGTTCCTTCTCGATGGCCGTAATGGGATAGCTCAGGTAGGCCTTCTGGCGCTCCGGTCTGAACATCAGGTTGAAGAGGATGTCCGGGGGTTCCTGCCTGGCGATCAAGTAGTGTGGCTTTCTGAAGTTCTGGGCCAGTATCTTGGTGATGAGGGCCTCCTCATCCCGCCAGACCAGTATCTCCCACAGTTCCAGCCGGCCTCTCCACTGTACCATCTGTTCCAGGCGGCACCTTATGTTGTCATAATCATCGATGATGGTGACGTAGAAGTCCGGATTCAGTTGTTGCAGATAGTACGTGTCGAATGCGGGAGAGAGAAACTTCTTCCAGCGGAAGCAGGTGTGAGTGGCGATGATGGTGTTGTCGTGGGTGGCCACCTCGCGCACAAGCTCCTCGAATACGCTACCCCGCAGCCACTCCAGCGAGGAGGAGGGGAGGTCGAGGATTTTCTCTCTGCTCACCGGGCTGCCTATGTTGCTGGCCTTCTGGAGCATCATATCTCCGACATTACGTACCTCCAGCTGTATGCCGGCCTCGTGGGCCATTTGCTGGACACCCTCAAGGTACCCCATACGGTCTGACCCCGAGGAACCCGAACACACCACTCTCATGATCTATCCTCCAGCATGGACAGGACCTTTCGCTGGATATCATCGTGAACTATCTCCAACGGGCGGTCAACGTCGATCCTGTGCCACCTGTCTGGCTCGGCCAGCATCAACTTCTCGTACCCCTGTTGCACGCGGCGATGATATTCCACTTCCTTCCTGTCCAGACGGTCCCACTTATTGAATAGGGGCAGTTGGGCTCCAGCGATGGCGAGCCCGCCCTGATCAACAACGCCGAGCCTCCGCTTCAATCCCGCCTCCACGGGGATATCCAGGTACAGCGTCAATTTTGGCTTGAGACCTCCCGTGGCGAAGCCCGTAATTGCCCCGAGCGTGTCCAGGTCCAGGCCGAGGCCATAACCCTGGTAGGCCATAGTCGAGTCGGCATAGCGGTCACAGATGACGATGTATCCCTGTTGGAGATATGGACGGATGAACTCCTCGCTAAGCTGGGCGCGCGAGGCCGAGAAGAGCAGGATCTCTGTGTGGGGGAGAATGTCTGTGTTCTCAGGGTCGAGGAGGATTGCCCGCACCTTGTCGCTGATGCGGGTACCGCCCGGCTCGCG
>DATEXS010000077.1:0-12753 GCA_035256725.1 Anaerolineae bacterium | reverse complement strand
GGATCGCATATGTAACTTGTACGGGGCTCGGGGCATTGATTTTCTCCGGGACACCTACGGGCGGTACCACCCTGAGCTGCGCAACGGCGTCACCTCAGAATGAAGAAGAGGAGCCAGTACTGGCTCCTCTTCTTGTCTGCTGCCCTTCAAGTGGTCTGGGCTCGAAGCGCCCACCTCATTTCCTGGACTTCTTGCCCTTGGCCTCGAACTTGATGCCCTCCTCGGCTTCGGCATCCACCACCACGGTGGTGCCGCGCTCCAGCTCGCCCATCAGGAGCTTCTTGGACAGGGGCGTCTCCACCTCGCGCTGAAGCGTCCGCCGCAGCGGCCGGGCGCCGAACTGCCGATCGTACCCCTGCTCAGCCAGCCAGTCTCTGGCCGCATCGGTCAACTCGATGGCGATGCCATGCTCGGATAGGCGGCTTTGGATCTCCTTGACCTGGATGTCCACGATGTGCCGAATGTGCTCCAGGGTCAGGTCGTGGAAGACGATGATCTCGTCCACCCGGTTCAGGAACTCCGGGCGGAAGGTCCGCTTCAGTTCTTCCCGTACCCTCTCATCTGATACCGCCGTCTCATCCAGACGGTCTCCGGCGCGGAAGCCCAGAGGGCCATCGCGCCGGGTGAAGCTGGTGCCCACGTTGGAGGTCATGATCACCACAGTGTTCTGGAAATCGACCGTACGGCCCTGGCCGTCGGTCATCCGCCCCTCCTCCAGGATCTGGAGCAGGGCGTTCCACACGTCCTGATGGGCCTTCTCGATCTCGTCAAAGAGCACCACCTGATAGGGCCGCCGGCGCACCGCCTCGGTCAATTGCCCACCTTCGCCGTAGCCGATGTATCCGGGGGGAGCACCCACCAATCGGGACACCGTGTGGCGCTCCTGATACTCGCTCATGTCCACCCGGACCATAGCATCTTCGTCGTCGAAGAGAAACTCGGCCACCGCCTTGCTCAGCTCGGTCTTCCCCACGCCCGTTGAACCCAGGAAGATGAAGGATCCGATGGGCCGGTGGGGGTCCTTGAGGCCAGACCTGGCCCTGCGGATGGCATCGGACACCGCCGCCACCGCCTCCTCCTGGCCCACGATGCGCTCATGGAGCCGCTCCTCCATCTCCAGCAGCTTCTTGGCCTCGGTCTCCAGCATTCTGGACACCGGGATACCCGTCCAACTGGCCACCACCTGTGCGACATCCTCTTCCTCTACTACCTCGTCGAGGCCCTGCTCGCACCGCCACGCGGCGACCTCGCTGTTGTACTCCTTCTCCAGCGCCATGCGCCGGCTCCTCAAGCCGGCCGCATGTTCCCAATCGCGCTGCTGTCCGGCCCCTTCCTCCTCGGCCTGAAGCTCTCTGAGCTCGATCTTCTTATCCTTCAGCTCCGGAGGAACGCCAAACATCTCGATACGGAGCTTGGCCGCAGCCTCGTCTATCAGATCGACCGCCTTGTCCGGCAACTGACGCTCCTTGACGTAGCGATGGGATAGCCTGGCCGCCGCATCCAGCGCCTCGTCGGTGATCTTGACGCAGTGATGGCCCTCGTACCGCTCGCGGAGGATACGCAGCATCTCGATGGTCTCTTCCACCGTGGGTTCCTTGATATACACCGGGGCGAAGCGACGCTCCAGGGCCGCGTCTCTCTCAATGTGGTTGCGATACTCATCCAGGGTGGCCGTGCCGATGCACTGCAACTCCCCTCTGGCCAGAGCAGGCTTCATCATGTTGGAGGCGTCGATGGCCCCCTGAGCAGCACCGGCTCCCACCACGTTCTGCAACTCGTCGATGAACAGGATGATCTCCCCCTTGGACTTCTGAATCTCGTCCATGGCCGCCTTCAGCCGCTCCTCGAACTCGCCACGGAAGCGCGAGCCGGCCACCATACTTCCCAGGTCCAGCTCGATGATCCGCTTGCCGATGAGGTTCTCAGGCACGTCGTCCGACACGATCTTCTGGGCCAGGCCTTCCACGATGGCTGTTTTGCCCACGCCAGATTCGCCGATGAGCACCGGGTTGTTTTTGGTGCGACGCACCAGGATGCGCATCAGGCGCAGGACCTCCTCCTCGCGCCCCACCACAGGGTCCAGGCGGCCCTCCTCTGCCAGCAGGGTGAGGTCTCTCCCGTATTTCTCTAGGATCCGATAGCGCGTCTCCGCACGAGGGTCGGTGACCTTCTGCCCGCCGCGTATCTCCTCGATAGCCGACTGGGCCTTGTCCTTGGTCACCCCCAGGTCGCTCAGGATGGAGGCCGCCCCGCCGCCCACTCCCAGCACCGCCAGCAAGATGTGTTCCGTGGACACATACTCGTCGCCCAGCCGCCTGGCCTCCTCGCCCGCCACGTACATCAACCGGTTCAGTCTTGGTGTCACGAATAGTTGCGTAGGCACCGAAGCTGTGCCTCCGGAGGTGTACGTGGAGCGTGAAGACTGAAGCAACTGGTCGAGACGGCTGGTCAGTTGCTCGATGTCCACACCCAATCTGGTCAGAATCTCCGGAATGACACCCTCGGGCTGCTCCACCATCGCCAGCAAGAGGTGCTCGGTGTCCAACTGGGAGTGCCCGTACCGCTGGAGCACCTCCTGGGAACGAGCAATGGCGTCTTGAGCCCGCTCGGTGAAACGGTCAAAGCGCATCATCTGAACTCTCTCCTTCTCGCCCTGGCACGAGTCTTGTGCCGAGCGAGCAAAGCAACTCCGAATCTATCCATAATCTATTATACCAAATCGCTACTGGCGACGTATGCCGGTGCTAGCTGGGCCTCGCTACTCCTTCACGTAGGAGGCCACCAAGTGGACCTTGGTGTTCCGCAGCGGACCCCAGTCGGTGATCCTCTCCCAGGCCACGGCCAGCCTGAACAGGGTCTCATTCCCCGCCACGTACGAGGGATCACCCACCAGATGGAACTCTTCGTTCACGAAGCCGGCCCGCCTGAGCCTGCCCTCCAGAGAACGTCTGGTGTTGGCCTTGTAGGCCAGCGGAAAAGTGTCTTTGTCCTCACGGCCATAGATGGCCCGCGTCAGCCGCTGCTGGAGTCCGCGCGGCACCAACCTCTGCGCTATGGTCACGTAGTTCCAGGCGTTGGGGGCCAGAATCACCAGGTGCCCCCCTGGGCGCAAAACCCTGGCCAGTTCCTCGAACACGAGATCGGGCCGGGTCAGGTGCTCCATCACCCAACTGCACAACACCACATCGAAGCAGCCGCCCGGAAAGGGCAACGATGCCAGGTCTCCCCTGACCAACTGCCTCAGACAGCGGTGCTCCTTGAGCGAGGCCAGGTCACCGTCCACCCCCACCGCTTGCTGGCCCTGCTGCCAATACTGCTCGAGGACCCCTCCGCGCCCGCACCCGGCGTCCAAAACCCTGGTTTCGGGCGTGATGTAGCGCCCTACCAGCCTGGAGTAGACTGCGACCCCATCCTCATACCCCGGGCGCAGGCTACGGTACAGATCTCGGTATCTCTCCTGTCTATCCAGCGGGATCATCGCTTGGGCCACTTCTAGGCCACATGCTCCGGTACGGCCTCCTTCTGAAAGACCAACCGCCCATCCTCTACATCCACCCTGACCGTGTTTTCGTCGGCGAACTTGCCCTGCAACATCTCCCTGGCCAGAGGGTCCTGCAACTCCCGCTGGATCACTCGCCTCAGCGGGCGAGCGCCATAAACGGGATCGTACCCTTCCTGGGCCAGGTACCGCTTGGCCTCGTCGGTGACGTGCAGGGTGACCTTGTGCTCTGTCAGGCGTCTCTCCAGATGCCCCAGCTGGATATCCACGATCTTCACCAGGTCCTCCAGCGACAGCGAGTGGAAGATGATGATCTCGTCAACCCGGTTGAGGAACTCCGGGCTGAAGTGCTGGTTAAGGGCCTCCAGCACGCGCCGGCGCATCTCCTCCTCGTCCCTCCCCGCCAGGTCCCTGATCCACTGGCCGCCGATGTTGGAGGTCATGATCACCACCGTGTTCTTGAAGTTCACCACCCGGCCGTGACCATCGGTCAGGCGACCGTCATCCAGTATCTGGAGAAGTACGTTGAAAACCTCGGGGTGGGCCTTCTCAATCTCGTCGAGGAGGATCACCGAGTAGGGCTTTCTGCGCACCGCCTCGGTCAACTGGCCTCCTTCCTCGTAGCCGATGTAGCCTGGGGGGGCGCCAATCAGGCGCGCCACCGTGTGCCGCTCCTGGTACTCGGACATATCCAGGCGGATCATGTTCTCCTCGTCATCGAAGAGGAACTCGGCCAACGCCCTGCCCAACTCCGTCTTGCCCACTCCGGTGGGACCCAGGAAGATGAAACTGCCGATAGGCCGGTTGGGGTCCTGCAGGCCAGCCCTCGCCCGCCGCACCGCGTTGGAGACCGCCTCGATGGCCTCGTCCTGGCCCACCACCCGCAGGTGAAGGCGCTCCTCCATCCTGAGCAGCTTCTCTACCTCGCCCTCCATCAGCTTGGAGATGGGGATAGAGGTCCACTTGGAGACCACCTCGGCGATATCCTCGGCGTCCACCTCCTCTTTGAGCATCCGTTGGTCGGCCTGGAGCTCTCGCAGCCTGGTCTCGCTTTCCTTCAACTGCCCTTCCAGTTCAGTCAAACGCCCGTAACGCAGGCGGGCTGCCTGCTCCAGGTCTGCGCGCCTCTCCGCGTGCTCGACCTCCAGCTTGGTCTGCTCGATCTGCTCCTTGAACTGGCGAAGCTGTTGGATGGCATCCCGCTCCAACTGCCAGTGGGCCTTCATCCCCTCGCTCTCCTCCTGGAGCTCCGCCAGCTCCTTCTCCAGTCGCTGCAACCTCTCCTTAGAGGCCTCGTCCTTCTCTTTCTTGAGGGCCTCGCGCTCGATCTCCAATTGCATGATCCGGCGGTCAATCTCATCTAACTCCGCAGGCTTGCTGTCGATCTCCATGCGCAACCGCGACGCGGCCTCGTCGATCAGGTCTATAGCCTTGTCCGGCAAGAAACGGTCGCTGATGTAGCGGTCAGACAGGTTCGCTGCGGCGATGACCGCGGAGTCCTGGATGCGAACCCCGTGGTGCACCTCGTACTTCTCTTTGAGGCCCCTCAGGATAGAGATGGTCTCCTCCACCGATGGCTCGTCGATCAGGATGGGCTGGAAGCGGCGCTCCAGGGCCGCATCCTTCTCTATGTACTGCCGGTACTCGTCGATGGTGGTGGCACCAATGGCGTGAAGCTCACCCCGGGCCAGCATGGGTTTGAGCATGTTGCTGGCATCCATGGCCCCCTGAGCAGCGCCGGCCCCCACGACAGTGTGCAACTCGTCGATGAAGAGGATGATCTGACCCTCGGATTCCGCTACCTCGTTGAGGACCGCCTTCAAGCGTTCCTCGAACTCGCCGCGGAACTTGGCCCCGGCGATGAGCGCGCCCAGGTCCAGGGCCACCACCCGCTTGTCCTTCAGTCCCTCGGGTACATCCCCTCTCACCACACGCTGGGCCAGACCCTCTGCGATGGCGGTCTTGCCCACCCCGGGATCGCCGATGAGCACCGGGTTGTTCTTCGTACGGCGTGAAAGCACCTGGATCACGCGGCGGATCTCTTCATCGCGACCTATCACCGGGTCCAGCTTGCCCTGCCTGGCCAACTGGGTCAAATCGCGGCCGTATTTCTCCAACGCCTGATATTTCCCCTCTGGGTTGGCGTCGGTCACCCGCTGTGAGCCGCGGATGCTGGTCAGCACCTGGTAGATACTCTCCCTCGAGACACCGAAGTCCTTGAGAATCTGGAAGGCAGGACCCTTGACGCGCTCGTCGCAGATGCCAAGGAGCAGATGCTCTGTGGAGATGTACTCATCCCTCAGGCGGCTGGCCTCCTCCGCGGCCACGTTGAAGACCTGCTGCAAGCGCGAGGAGACGTACACCTGGGCGGTGGCCCCGTGGACCTGAGGCATCTTGCCCAGTTCCTCCTCCAGTCTCTGCCTAACCAGCGTGGGGTCCGCCTCCAATTTGCGCAGTATCTGTGGGGCCAGGCCCCCCTCCTGGCTTATCAGGGCCAGGAGCAGGTGCTCTGGCTCGATCTGGCTGTGATTGTGAGTTCTGGCCAACTCCTGAGCGGCAACAACCGCCCCTTGGGCCTTCTCAGTAAACTTGTTCAGATCCATGATCTGTGAATCTCCTTCGAAGTCAGCTTGTGTTAGGACATGTCATCGAGCAGGCTGCGCAGGCGCGCTAGCTCCGCCTCGAGCTCCTCGCGGGTCCGATCCATCTCCTCCTGCATCTGCTGCATTCTCCTGCGCATGTTGAAGACCACCTCCACCCCCGCCAGATTGACCCCCAGGTCATCCATCAATCTGATAATGGCCCGCAAGCGCTCGATATCTTGCGGAGAGTAGAGGCGGCGATTGCCCGCCGAGCGATGGGGCTGTAACAGCCCTACACGCTCGTAGTATCGCAGTGTCTGAGGGTGCAGCTCCACCATCCTGGCAGCTACGCTGATCACGTAGCAAGGTTCGCTGTACAACCGGTCCTCGTTCTCCATTTGTCTGACCTCCTCGCCTGGCTGCGTCTCCAATCGCCAAGCGCCTTAGCGCATGCTTGCCAGTTCCTTGAACAACTCCCGCTCCTTCTCACTCAAGTTCTCGGGCACTTTGACCCTTACCTTCACGTAGAGGTCGCCGCGTTTCTCCGGGTTCTTCAACTGGGGCATGCCCTGACCCTTGAGCCGAAAGGCCTTTCCGCTCTGGGTCTCCGGCGGGATCTTGAGCATGGCGCCGCCGCTCAGAGTGGGAATCCTCACCTCACCCCCCAGCAGAGCGGTATAGAGATCCACAGAGATCTCGCAGCGCAGGTCCTGGCCCTCGCGTTCGAAAGTATGATGAGGCAGCACTTTGACCCTGAGGTAGAGATCGCCTTTGCCGCCTCCACCCAGGCCCGCGCTGCCCTCGCCCCGCATGCGTACCTTCGATCCCGTCTCCACACCAGCCGGCATCTTCACCTCTAGTCGGCGACCATCCTTCTGCAAGATCCTGGTGGTCCCGGAGAAAGCCTCCTCCAGCGTGATCTCCACCTCCTGCTCGTAATCCTGACCTGGAGCCCCGTACGGCTGCCCCTGTGTCCTCCAGTCCGTGGGACCGCGTTGGCCCCTGCCACCGAAGATGGTGCTGAAGAAATCGGAGAAGCCGCCGCCCCCTCCACCAAAGAGATCGCCAAGATCGGCGTACTCCACGTGAACCCGGCCCCCGCCAGGCTGGGAATACCACTGGCTCCAGTCGAACCCTCCGGGCTCAGCCCCCGTCCGCGCATACTGCCGCCAACTGGCGCCCAGTTGGTTGTACTTCTTCCGCTTCTCCGGGTCACTGAGCACTTCGTGCGCCTCATTGATCTCTTTGAAGTGCTGCTCCGCAGTATCGTCCCCAGGGTTCACGTCAGGGTGGTACTTGCGCGCCAGCTTGCGATAGGCCTTCTTGATCTCCTTCTCGCTGGCCTTTCTATCCACCCCCAGCATCTTGTAGTAGTCTTTGTATTCCATGCTCCTCCTAGCCCGGAACCAGCCCGACTAGCCGTACGCTTATTGTCATTATACTACCTTATGACAGTTTCGTCAAGTCAGCAGTGATGAGAGTTGAGTGATTCATTGTAGCAATACTTGACAGACAAACGAAAGCATGGTATACTAGGCCTTGAGAAGACCAGGCTCGGCACAGAGAACGAGACGAGAGAAAGGAGTGTGGACCATGGCCTCGGACGTTGGGAGCCCTTCCGCGACTTCATGACCTTGCGAGAGGCGATGGATCGGCTGTTCGAGGAGAGCTTCGTCGGGCCACGCCGTCGAGAGCTGCTCCCCGCCGCCGAGGGAACGCTGGCCCTCGACATCTATCGGACCGAGGACGCAGCGGTGGTGAAGACGGCCGTACCCGGCGTGAAGCCGGACGACCTGGATATCACCATCTCCGGCAACATGCTGACCATCTCGGGCGAGACCAGGGAAGAAGACGAGGTAAGGGAAGAGAACTATCTTCGCCGCGAGCGACGCCTTGGCTCCTTCTCACGTTCGGTGGTCCTTCCCGAGGGCCTCGAGCTGGACAAGGCGGAAGCCTCCTTCGAGGACGGAGTCCTCACTCTCACTATCCCCAAGGCGCCGGAGGCCAAGCCCAAGGTCATCAAGGTCCAGAGCAAGACCAGGTAGATCGCAACCGGGAACGAGTGCCAGTTCGCAACCAAGAAGCGGGCCTGAGGCCCGCTTCTTCTTTTTCCAACAACCACACAAGGTGTCGATCCTTGTGCGGCCTACAAACCCATGACCAGCCTGGCAAAGCGTTCGTCCCCACGCACATTCTCGAAGTCCTCATCGACTCTTGCGTCCTCGCTGAGGTCCGGCTCCAGGGCTATGGCCCGCTCCAGCGACTGCACCGAGTCTCGTCCTCTCTTGAGCACCGCGTAGGCACAGGCCAGGTTGTAGTGCGCCGTGGCGTTGGCGGGATCAAGCTTGACCGCCTTGCGAAAGTCGCCCACCGCCTTCTGGAGGGCCCTTGATTCCAAATAGGCCACACCCCGGTTCAGGTAGGAACTGGCTGACTCCGGCTCCAACTCGATGGCCCTGTCGTAGTCCTCAATGGCCTGCTCATAGTGGCCCACATTGGCCAGCGCGACCCCCCGATTGACGTAGGCCAGGGCGAAGGCCGGGTCCAACTCCAGTGCCCTGGTGTGGTCCTCGATGGCCAGTTCGTGCCGACCCAACGCGTCGTAGGCCACGCCCCGGTTCGTATAAGCCAGGGGGTCATCGGGATCCAGCTCGACGGCCCTGGTGCAATCGGCCACCGCCTTTTCGTACTCCCCCAGGTCTATGTAGTTCTTCCCCCGGTTGACGTAGGCCAGGGCGTAGTCCGGAGAGAGTCCGACCGCTCTGTCGTAGTCGGCAAGCGCTCTATCTAGGTCGCCCTTCTCGTTGTAGGCCACACCTCGGTTCACGTAGGCCAGCGCATACTCATCATCGAGCTCGATGGCCCGGCTATGGTCTCTGATGGCCTGTTCGTACTGTCCCAGGTTGCGGTAGGCCACCCCTCGATTGGTGTAGGGCAAGGGATCGTCCGGATCCAGCTCGATGGCCTTACTGTGATCTGCTATCTCCTTACGTAGCTGTCCCGCTTCACCATAAGCCACCCCCCGGTCTATATAGGCCAGCGCGAAGTCGGGTTTCAACTCGATAGCTCGGGAGTAGTCCCTGATGGCCTGCTCGTACGCACCGCGTTCGCCGTAGATCAGCCCTCGGCCGTAGTAGGCCTCCGCGTCGTGGGGGTCCTGCTCGATGGCCCTGCTCAGTTCCCAGATCTCCCGGACATCCTCCGGAACCATCTGCCGGGAGCGGCGCCACCGCCCCACGAGATAGAAGGCCACCACCCCTGCTGCGGCTAGCAACAACAGAGTCAGCATCAACAAGGCAGAGCTCAACATCGTGCCCATCTTGCACCTTCCTGGCGATCACGCCACCTGACTGCACAGGAGAACAAGGCGGGATCCCCGCCATGCGACGTCGGGTTTCAGAGACCTGGGAAAAGGCCAGCGGGGAAGAAAGAGCACCGGACGCCTGTGTCGTCGTGCTCGCAGAGGAGACCGCCTCTTTGCCAGAATAATCCAACAGTGCACCATTCAGCTAACACCTCCTCGCCGAGGCCCGCGCCAATACTCTAGCATCTCTCCATCGCCGGCGCAAGGGGAAACGGGCCGCCCGGCCATATTTGAAAAACGCGCTCAAATATGGTACAATAGACCTAGTAGGAATATCGATAAGCTGTTCGTATACTCGAGAGGGTGCTCAGATGCGAGAATCAGAGAAGTGGGTGGCCGACGAACTGGAGAGGATGTACTCCGAGATGCACCGCATGATCCGGCAGCTCGTTCCCCGGGAGCAGTGGAACGCGATCGTGCAACACCGGGGATGGCGCCCACCCACGGACGTGTACGAGACCGACGTGGCAGCCGTGGTTAAGGTCGAGATCGCCGGAGTCCACAGGGAGGACATCGACGTTTCCCTTGCCAATCGCATCCTTACCGTAACCGGCACCCGCCAAGATCCGGCAGACAAACTCACCTACCAGCAGATGGAGATCAAGTACGGAAGCTTCCGAACTGACGTCTTCCTGCCTTGGCCAGTGAGGGAGAATGATATTGAAGCCAACTACGAGGATGGATTCCTGCTCGTCGTACTGCCCAAAGCCAGAGAAAGACGCAGAGTGCCCATCAACGTGGTTGAGGAGAGCGCATGATGAATTTCGAAGGTAAGAATTTGCTTAGTATGATCGTGCCCACCAAGGAGGACGAGGTCCAGGTCAGTGACGAGGAGAAGCGGGAGAGATCGGCCATACCAGCCGAGCTTCCCATACTTCCTCTCAGACAAACCGTCGTCTATCCTCTGACTTTCCTGCCCCTGAACGTTGAGCGTCCCGAGACCGTGAAGCTGATCGACGACGTCGTTCTGGGCAATCGTATGGTGGGCCTGGTAACGGTCAAGAATCCGGATGCTGACCGCGTCACCCCTGCGGATCTCTACTCCGTGGGCACAGCGGCTGTGGTACACCGGGCCATGAAGACCCCCACCGGAAGTGTAGGGGTCATCGTTCAGGGCCTGGAGCGCATCAGAACCACAGACTTCATGCAGACGGAGCCATACCTGAAAGCCAGGATCGAGGTGGTTCCCGACGTAGAGGAGGAAAGCCTGGAGGTAGAGGCTCTGTCGAGAAACACTATCGAACTCTTCCAGCGGCTCATCGGCCTGGTCTCGTACCTGCCTAACGAGTTGATGGTGGCCGTGTTGAACGCGGAGGAACCCAGACAGTTGGTGTATCTGGTGGCCAACGCCATCCGCCTCGACACCGAGGCAGCTCAGGAGATCCTGGAGATCGACTCCATCAAAGAGAAGCTCCGCAGACTCAACTCCATCCTCACCAGAGAACTGGAAGTCCTGGAACTGGGCCAGAAGATCAAGGATGAGGCCCAATCGGACATCGAAAAGACCCAGAAGGAGTACTTCCTGAGGCAGCAGCTGAAGGCGATACAGAGAGAGCTGGGCGAGGAGGACGAGCAGACCGCGGAGATCGGGGAGCTGCGAGCGAAGATCGAGGGCGCGGGCATGTCCGAGGAGGCTCAAAAGGAGGCCCTCCGCGAACTGGATCGGCTTTCGAGCATGCCTCAGGCCGCCGCGGAGTATTCCGTCATTCGCACCTATCTGGACTGGCTAATCGATCTCCCTTGGCAGAAAAGGACCGACGACAATCTGGACATCACTCGCGCCCGCGAGATCCTCGACGAGGACCACTACGACCTGGAGGAGATCAAGGAGCGCATCCTGGAGTACCTGGCTGTGCGCAAGCTGCGCCTGGAGCGCGGCGTGGATGAAGGCACCAAGGAATCCAAGGGTGCCATCCTGAACTTCGTAGGGCCTCCCGGCACAGGAAAGACCTCCCTGGGGCGATCCATCGCCCGGGCGCTGGGCAGGGAGTTCATCCGCATGTCGCTGGGCGGCATGCGGGACGAAGCCGAGATCAGGGGACACCGCCGGACTTATGTCGGCGCCCTGCCCGGCCGCATCATCCAGTCCATCAAACGCGTTGCGTCGAAGAACCCTGTCTTCATGCTGGACGAGGTGGACAAGATCGGGACCGACTTCCGTGGCGATCCCTCCTCAGCGTTGCTGGAGGTGCTGGACCCGGAGCAGAACTTCACCTTCCGCGACCACTACCTGGACGTGGATTGGGACCTTTCGCCGGTGATGTTTATCACCACGGCCAACGTGTTGCACACCATACCAGCGCCGTTGCTGGACCGCATGGAGACCATCGAGCTGGACGGGTACACCGAGGAAGAGAAGCTCAAGATCGCCCAGCGTTATCTCATCCCGCGCCAGAGGGAGGAGAACAGCCTCCAGGAGGGCGAGATACAGTTCGAGGAGGATGCCCTGCGGGTGATCATCAGCGACTACACCCGCGAGTCAGGGCTCCGTAACCTGGAGCGCGAGATCGGTTCTGTCTGCCGCAAGGTAGCCACCAAGATCGCCGCTGGAGAAGAGACCAAGGCTACGATCACCAAGGACAACGTCTCCGATTTCCTTGGCAAACGGAAGTTCTACAACGAGGCGGCCGAGCGAACGGAGGTGCCGGGCGTGGCCACTGGCCTGGTGGTCACCTCCACGGGCGGCGACATCACCTTCATCGAGGCCACCAAGATGAAGGGCAGCAAGGGGCTGACCCTCACCGGCCAGTTGGGAGACGTGATGAAGGAATCAGCTCAGGCGGCCTTGAGCTACGTGCGCTCCAGGGCCAAGGAGCTCAACATCGACGAAGCCTTCTATGATGACACGGATCTACACATCCACTTCCCGGCCGGAGCCATCCCCAAGGACGGCCCTTCGGCGGGCGTGGCCATCGCCACGGCGCTGGTCTCCCTGCTGACCGACACGCCGGTGAAGTGCGACGTGGGCATGACGGGCGAGATCACACTGCGAGGAACGGTGCTGCCCATCGGCGGGGTCAAGCAGAAGGTACTGGCCGCCGCCCGAACGGGATTGAAGACGGTCATCCTGCCGCGCCACAACGAGAAAGACCTGGACGAACTTCCCGAGGAGGTACGGGAGAAGATGACCTTCGTCCTGGTGGACACCATGGACGAGGTGCTCAAGGCGGCCCTGGGCAACGGGTTCGACAGAGCAGTGTGTGAGGAGTAAGACCCGTCCCCCCCAACTGCCGCGGTCATGGGGTGCGAACCCCACGCTGAGAAGCGTCAGACACGATAGATCCACTGGATGCCGGCCCTCTGGCCGG
>DATEXS010000076.1:0-7834 GCA_035256725.1 Anaerolineae bacterium | reverse complement strand
CCATGCTGAAGACGGCGTGGGAGGAACTGCGTGAGGGATGGCGATATGTGGCTGGCAAGCGCTCCATTATCATCGCCCTCAGTCAACTGACCATGACCACTACCCTCTTGATGATGATGGCCATGATGGCCCCAGGGTACTCGACTCGAGTGCTGGGCATGCTTCCTGAAGATGCCTTCTTCGTCTTCGCCCCGGCGGGGATCGGCATGCTGGTCAACACCTTCTTAGTGGGGCGCTTCGGATATAGGTTCCGTCGAGAGGTGATGTCCAGCGTCGGGTTCTCAGCGATGGCCGTTACTATGCTGGGTTTCGGGGTGGCGGGCTTCGATCTGCCTTTGTGGGCGACAATCCCCAAAATGCCCGTGATAATGGCACTGTCGGTGACATTGGGAGCGGAGATATCTTTGGTGGTCATACCAGCAGAAACGCTTCTCCAAGAGAAGTCACCGCCTGAACTGCGGGGGCGAGTTATCGCTGTCTACTTCCTGCTGGCCAATGTGGTGGCCATACCCATCATGCTTTTGGTGGGTACCGCGGCCGACCGGCTGGGAATCCCCCAGGTGATTTTGGGTGTAGTGTTCTTCCTCACCATTGTTGCGGCTGTGACCACGTACGAGGCTCTCAAGTTCCGGGGAAGTGAGGGGGGGCTTTTCGAAGACGGCACGGCGATTGAATACCACTCTCATACCGATGATGAGTAGAGACTGAGGCTGGTATGGGCTCAAAGACCAAAGTACTCATAGTCGGACTGGACGGGGTCCCCCTCAGCCTCATCGAGGCCTGGGCTACAGAGGGCAAGCTGCCCACCTTACGCAAGCTCATGGAAGAGGGGACGGTGGGGGAGCTGAGATCGACCATCCCGCCCACGTCGGGGCCCTCCTGGTCCACATTCATGACGGGCAAGAACCCGGGAAAGACCGGCATCTACGACTTCTTGTACCGCCGGGAGGGCACCTACGTCTTCCCCCCAGTGAACGCCAGCCAGCGAGATGGCATCGCCCTCTGGAGACTCCTCAGCAATCGGGGTAGGAAGGTAGGAGTGGTCAATGTGCCCATCTCCTATCCCGTGGAGGAGGTCAACGGGTACATGATCAGTGGTTGGATGACGCCCTATTCGGCGCAGGATTTCTGCTACCCAGCTGACCTGTGGCGGGAACTGAAAGACCAGATCGGGTATTACACCATCTACCCCACCGAGACCTTTGCGGAGTCGCGAAGAGACAGCTTCTTCCGGGCCTGCGATGAGCTGCTCGATCTGCGCTCAAGGACGGTCTCGTACCTTATGGACAGGTACCCCACGGATCTGTTCATGGTGGTGCTGTTCGACACGGACCGCGTTCTACATCAGCTTTGGCATTACCTGGATCCTGGACACCCGTGGCGCCAGCCTGGTGACGGAACGGACAAGAGTGGTCCTGTGGTACGGTACTTTCAGCGGGTGGACGAGAAACTGGCGGAGATAGTGGCGAGAGCTGACGAGGACACGGTGATCATCATTCTCTCCGACCATGGAATGGGTCCCGCCCACAACTTCATCGTGCTCAACAACTGGCTGCTTGAGGTTGGCCTTCTTCAATTGAAGCGAGATCCCTTCAGGCTACTCAAGCGGTGGCTGTTCGATGCGGGATTCACACTGCGCAATGTCCATCGCATCGCCGATAGAATCGGCCTCGCCAAGCACGCCGAGTACAAGGGGCTGTACTCGATGGACTACTTGATGAAGCTGGTCTTTCTGTCCTTCCTGGATGTGGACTGGTCCCGGTCTAAGGCCTACTCTTTCGGTCGACACCTGGGCTCGATCTATCTCAATGTCAGGGGCAGGGAGCCGGAGGGCATTGTGGAGCCCGGCCGGGAGTACGAAGAAGTGCGTGAGGAGATTATGCGCCTGGCCCGTGGCTTTGTTCACCCTCGTACAGGCGAGCCTCTCATCGGCGAGATACTCAAGAGGGAAGACATCTATCAGGGACCCTATCTGGATCGGGCGCCCGACCTCATCCTCCGCCCTCGGGATGAGAGGAACATCTTCTTCGGGTTGGCAGACTTTGGCTCCAACATCACGGTGGATACGGTTTACAGATACTCCGGCATGCACCGCGACTATGGATTGCTGATCATGACCGGCAAGGGAGTCAAGAAGGGGGCTGCCATAGAGGGCGCGGGCATCGAGGACCTGGCCCCGACGGTCCTCTACGCTATGGAGTGCCCTGTTCCTCAGGACATGGACGGCCGGGTGCTCTCAGAGGTATTCACCGAGGAATTCAGAAACCAGGTCACTCTCCTCCAGAGCGAAGAAGGCTCGTCCAGGGAGTTGCACGAGGCCGTGTACACAGAGGAAGCGGAGGAGGAGATCAAGGAACGCCTGAGGGGTCTGGGCTACCTGGGATAAGGTGTCAGGGCCCGCTCTGCGCTATCGTCGAAGCGCCGCCCTTCGGCCGCTCTGAGTGCCCTCCGCAAGTGCGCCCAGCACCTCCATGTTGAAGACGGTCTCTGTCGGTTGCAGCGCGACAGCTCATCGCGCAGCGCCTCGCGGAGTGACCTCGACCGTATTGTCTTCAATGGACACCGTGTCACCCGTCTCAAGGCGAGAGATGTCTATGCAGTCCACCATGGGGATCTCTGCGATGATGGCGCCCACAGCTACGACAGCTTCGCTCTGAGAGTTGATGATCCCAGCGGGAGCCAAGCCTTTCCTGTGCAGGCGATATAGCGTGTACGACCCCACGGTGCTGCCTTTGCCCGTAGGAAAAACCAGTATCCTTCTGGAGACAGATTCGCCCTCCAGTTCGTGGCCCGACTCCACAATCACGCCGGTCTCTGGATCCACTCCGCCAAAGAAGCCAATGGGTTGATGGGAAACCAGAGCCTCTCCCTGGGCATAGCCCTTTCTGATCACTCTGCCACGGAGCTTCATACCGGCCATTTCCCTTTGAGTGCGGCCTCTATGCACTGGGCCAGGGTTCCAAACCGGACTTGCAGATGGGAGTGATTGCGGAGATAGAAGGCAGCCTTGCTGGAGTTGGTGGCAACGGCGCCTATCCCCATCTCACCGAGAGGAGCACCGATCAGGCAAGCGTCGGCGACTACGCGCCCGCCGCAGGCCTCTATCCTGTCAGTCAGTCCCTTTGTCCTGGCTGCTCTGAGCACTTCTCGTGCGGTGGTGACCCACAATTCTGCTTCCAGATGTCTACCATGGAGTTGATCTGCAGCATGTTCAATTTCGGCCAGAGAGGCGTGGGGACAACCGATCCACACCAGATCGACGGCCTGGCTGGTGCCGTCGAGCGCCCGATACCCCTCCTCGGCGGATTCGATGGCAACGATCGCTGCGCCACCAGCCAGCACGTCGCGAGAGCGCGCCTCAGGCGTTACGCCTTCCACGTGGTAGAGGGCCACGGCTCCGCTGGCCGCCATGGCAGCACCCAAGGCCTTCAGTTCGTCCAGGCCCGGCTGTGGCCCGGAGTTGAATCGGAAGTATGGCGCCTTGTCGGTCGCCATCTGGCCCACGATGTAGCCCAAGGCGCTGTAGTCGGCGGCGGATGTTAACCGGCAGTTCACCTCCACTACCAGGCCGGCCTGCCGGTTCCGCTCCAGATGAAGTCCGTAGGCCGGCGTTCGCCCCGTGATGGCCGCGGCCAGGGCGCTCGGCCCTCCCTCGCGGTTGGTGCGCGCGCCCAGGACGGAGTTGGCGTAGCTCACGGCGGACGATTCGCTCCAGGCCACGTGCTGTCCGAACTCGGGAACGTTGCCCGCGAGATAGGGAGTACAGGAGCAGTTGATGGTGACGCCCATGGCCTGATAGGCGCCGATTATCTCCAGCTGGCGCCTGGCATAATCCTCTGGAATCCCCATTTCCTGCCAGGCCTCGAGGTCCATCCCCGCAGGGTTGAGGGTGGCGGGCACTACCACTCGAGCGCCTTGATCCGCCCATTCGCAGAGGAAGTCCAGCCCTGCCTGGCCCAGATTGCCATAGCTGACCCCAGCCACTTGCACGCTCACCACAGGAACCAGTTGCTCCGCTCCGTAGATCTCGCCCAAGGCGAAAAGAATCTCCATGGCCTTGGCCGCGGCCGGGCCCTCTTTGCCCGCCAGCATGGCTTCTTCTTCAGTCGTTAACCGCATTTCAGCCTACCTGGTCTTCGTAGCGGATACGTCTGAAGGCCAGCCGCTCCTGCGGGGAGCGGAGTCTCCCCAGGGGCGTGCGCCAGGGGATAGTGGCATCAAGGCCCATCTTTGAGGTACGCGTTTTCTCCGCCAGGACGTGGTTGGCGGAAGGGTCGAGCGAGCTGCCCGGCTGGTTCTCCAGGACTACCAGATCGTGGTCGGCCTGAAACCTGGTGGCTATAGCCCATTCCACGTCCCCGGGGTCGTAGATGTCTATGTCGTCGTCCACGACGACCACGTGTTTCAGGGAAGGGTGGCCGTCGAAGGCGGCACGGATTGCACCGCGACCGTCATCCGGGTGGCTCTTCTCTATCTGCACCACTCCGTGCAACCAGGTGCCCGCCCCGGGTGTGAGGAGCACGTTCAGGCAGTGACAGACCTTGCTCACCTCGGCATAGATCGTAGGCTCTCGAGGCAAGCCCATGAGTAGCTTGTGCTCCTGCCCGCCTGGCAGAAGTGCTTGGTAAATGGCGTCGCGGCGGTGGGTAATGCAGGAGATCTCCAGGATGTGCCCGTCTCGCACGATATCCATGGTCCCGGTGAGGTCCAGGAAGGGCCCCTCCGGAGCAGTCGCCTGGGTGATCCATCCCTCCAGCACGAACTCACAGTCGGCGGGGACTTCCAGATCCACGGTAAGGCACTTGACCAGCGGAGTAGGCTGAAGGGCATTGGCGATGCTGAACTCGTCCACGTCGGGACCCAGGGAGGTGGCCGCGGCCAGGAGGACCGGTATGGAGTTGCCTAAGGAGATGGCCACTTCCACGTCCCCAGGGCTTTTCCTGACCAGTGTGTCTGTGCCCCGCCCCTCCACGAGGCGAGCCACCAGGTGCGTGCTATTCAAGAGGAGCAGGCGGTGGAAAGAGACGTTCCTGCCGTGTTCGGGATCCTTGGTTACGGCCAGACCGGCGGTGATGTATGGCCCACCGTCCTGCGGCAGATGGGTCAGGATGGGAAGCCTACGGAGGTCAACCTGCTCTTCGATCACCTCCTGGCATAGACCTGTCTGGACGAGAGGCGGCGGCGAAGCGCGGGCGAACGCGTCTGCGAGCACGAACAGCAGTTCTCCTACGTCGGTGCCAAGGTCCAAGGCCAGGTTCTCTCGCTCGCCGCAGATGCTGGCCACGACTGGGGACTCGTAGCCGGCCGCCTTCTCCAACAGCAAGGGTGGACCCTCCAGCCTGTTGATGACCTGGGCCATCTCCAGGTGGGGATCGACCTCGTCGCCGATGGTCTGCAACAGACCCGCTTGTCTGGCCTTGTCGAGGAAAACTCTCAGACTCATGCTCTGCAACTATTATACACTGCTTCGGGGGGCACGAGAAGATGGCGGCGGAGCCTCGCGGGTGGGTTGAGGTCTTCGCTGCCAGGTTGGTGGCGCCTAGGCGGATGTGTCAACGTGGCCGACGCCGGCCACGAGCTCGATCGCCGGTCTGCTGCGCCAGTATAGCCAGGCGGCCTCCGCCAAGGATCCTGAGCAGATGGCGACGGCGCCCAGCACGGAGCCCCACAGCCCACCATAGACAAGTCCGCCGTAGAGCGTTAGGCCCACGACTCCTATGTTGACGATCTTGGCCGTCCGCACCGTGGTGGTGCGAGCTTGCTTCACCAAGAGGCCGGTAAAGAGGGCGTGAAAGGTGTAGGCCAGAGGCAGCAGGACCTGGATCCTGACGGCGGGGGCGGCCAGTGCCGCAACGGCATCCGATAGTCCGAAGAGAGGGCCCAGAACCACCCACAGAAGCGGCGTGAAGGAAATGAGGGCCAGGGCTAAGGTGAGCAGGAGTCCGACGGCCAGTACAAAACGACTCACGGTGTGCCAGGAGTCCTTGTCGCTGGTCAAAGCGATGGTGACTTGCTGTAGGCCCATGGTTGGGCCCCAGAAGACGCTTGCCAGGCTGAAGGCTACGGGCCAGGCGGCGAGCGATAGCTCGGCCATCGGTGCCGCCGCTATGCCCGCGCTTGTCAGCGGGCGTATACTTTGGCGCAGCACCGCGGTGATGGCCAGGGGAAGGTAGAAGAACCAGAGGTAGCGAAGGGTGATAGGTTGTGTATCCGCCTGCTTCCTTGACAGGCTGCCCTCAGAAGTGGGGATCGCTGCCCAATGGATGATGCCAGCCTCGACAGCGACGGCCAATACCATGGTGATGGAGCCCAGGATGGCGCCGGGTATGGTGCCGAGAGACTGTCCAACTGCCAGCACAGCAAGGAGTACGAGCAGTCGAATCGCGGTCGCTATGCTGATGATCCTGGTGCGTCCGTCGTTGACGAGTACTCCCTGATAGAGGCGGCGCCAGCCGATGGGAAAAGGCCACCAGACGAGCACTCGCAGTGCAGGGACCGTGGCCTCCGCTATCCTGGGTGGGATGTTCATGAGATCGCAGAGGAGAAGCCGACAGAGCGGGGTATAGAAGAGGAGAAGACCCAGAGCGGTGATGGCCAAGCCGACGAGAACATAGAATCGCCGTATCTTGTGAAAAGCCGCAATGGTCCTGGAAAGGGCGATACTCAACTCCAGAATCATCAAGACGGGGGCTTCGACCACCAGGATGACGCTCAGGGCTATTCCATACGCAGCGAGGGACAGCTCTGGATCCACTCCCCTGGCCAGGAAGGCGTTGACCAGGGGCGCCTCCATAAGCATCAGTGCCCAGCTAGCAGCCAGGGGGAGGTAGAGCAGGGCGATTCCCTTGTAGGTGAGTTTCTGCAATTGCCAGCCTCTCTCGCTGAGACCCTGGTCACCCTGACCGGTCTGTGACAGACCCGCAGATTGTAGCACCGCCGTTGACGTTCCACCATTGGTTTTTCGCGGAGTTGCTGGCAGGCGACGCAGGGGTCGCCGAAATCGATTGACTTCGCTTCGCACGCCCGCTATAATGCTGCCGGGCAGGAGAGGCTTGCATGCGCTTTCGGCCCAAATTTGGGTCCACTCTGAAACGGCTAGTACCAGGCGTCGGGGTCGAGCGCTGGCTGCTGCTCCTGTTCGGCGGCATCACTATCGTTACCCTGGGTGTCGGCTACGTCCTCGTAGACGTCTGTCGGACTTGGACTTTCCCCTCCGCCATCTCCTACCTTACTGTGCAGTTCATTCCACGTATTTGGCCAGGACTCCTATGGGGTGTGGCAGGGGTTGCAGCTGTCAGCATCGCTGCTCTGCAATTCCATAGCTCACTACCATCGGCCTTCCGTGCGCCTGGCCAGAGCAGCCTGGCTGACATCGTCTGCAAGTGCGGGCGGCGCGTACGCAGGCCCACCGTTGTGGTCATGGGTGGGGGCACCCGGCTATCGGCACCGTGGCGGACGGCGGCGGTAGTCCCGGCCGTCTGCAACGTGCTCTGGGACTATTGCCAGATGGAACAATCCCACTCTAGAAAACGTCATTCCATAAGCAGGCCTGTGCGCCTGTGGCGACTGTTGTGCTGCCGAAAGACGTCCGGAAGGCCCCAGTTCTTTCTTTGGGGCCGCTCGAGTACTCTGTCATATGAAGGAGGACAGGATTGAACTCGCCAAGGATTGCCCGGATTGGTCGCGCATTCACGCTCGCTTTGGTCCTGACGCTGCTTGTCGCCCCCATGGCCGGGGCAGTACTCCCCGAGAAAGAATCATCTCCCCCGGCCGAAGAATTCCCGCCCAATGTAGACAGTGCCGTTGTCGAGGAAATCCGCGCCGAGGGTGCAGC
>DATEXS010000075.1:0-13144 GCA_035256725.1 Anaerolineae bacterium | reverse complement strand
TCCACCCAATCGGTCGCCTGGGCCCTCCAGTTCTACGCCCTGGGGTTGGTGGCCCACTCGGCCCTGGAAGTTGTGACTCGCGCCTTCTACTCCCTGCACGACACGCGCACCCCTGTGGCGATAGGAGCGGGCGCCATGGCCCTCAACATCATCCTTAGCCTCTTGCTGGTCGGTCCCTTACTGCACGGCGGCCTTGCCCTGGCCAACTCACTGGCGACCATCTTGGAGACAACGGTGCTGCTGGTGCTGATCCGAGGAAGGCTAGGCCATATCGAGGGCGGGGTCCTCTTGCGCTCGGCTGCTAAGACAACACTGGCGGCAGCGGTTATGGGCCTGGTCGTGCTTCTGTTCAGCGCTGTCAGCCAGGGAAGTCACATCGTGCTGAGAGTGGGGGGTGCAGTGCTTCTGGGAGCGGCCTCGTTTCTAGTCCTCTCGCTGGCCCTGCGCTCCCACGAACTACGTGCTCTCAGACTCATCATCAGAAGATAGCTGAAACCGGCCAGTCCGGGCGCCCCGCTGCTGATCGAGGCGAGGAGAGTGCCTACCGGCAAAGGGCGCTTCGCGGACACAAAACACTGGGCTAGCCGGACACCAGAGTCCTCAGGATGATCTCCGCGCCCTTCTTGTCGAGAGTCTCGTTGTTGTTGCCACACTTGGGGCTGTGGATGCAAGAGGGACATCCATTCTCGCATGGGCACTCTGCGATGGTGCGGAGAGTAGCATCCCACAGTTCAGGGAGTAGTTCGTGGCCCTTTTCCGAGATGCCAACTCCGCCGGGGAAGGCGTCGTAGATGAAAACCTGCGCCCTCCCTGCCTGGCCTCGGCATTGGCGGCCATGTTGTCGATCCATTTCGGGTTCACTATGGCCCCGGCCATAGGCCAAGTGGGGTATTCTGTGGCGCTTGCGTTCGCAGTGCTCCGCGCCACAGACTGAGTTGCCTTCACTCCCAAGGGCGGCGGCAGCATGGCCGGCCCCGCCCGGTGCTCTTGGCCACTCCCGGGCTCAAAGTGTGTTGAACATGGCCACCACCTCACCAGTGGAGACACCCAGCTCCCTCGCCACCTCAGGACACTTGGCTTTGAGGATGAAGAATATGGGTTTGGTAGTCTCGTTCAGCGTCTCGAAGTTGGCCTGACCTTTGCTGATTACGAGCTGAGCGTGCTCAAACAGATGGCGGAACTCCTGCGAGCACGTCTCCAGGGCGGTGCCGATCATGGGGGAGCCGTTGCTGACGACGTCAGCGACCTGGTCAAGACCCGCCACGAGGGCATCCTCCACGGTGGCGTCGTTGAGGATCGGCTGTCCCTTGGCGGCCACCGTGACACGGAGGTCGCTGGAAGTCAACTCTTCGATCAGCACCCTGTCAAAGACCGTTTCTCCGGCGTTGTCAATCAAATACAGGACCTCGCCGGACCTGCACATCGCCCTTTCCAGACGGTCGCCCTCGTCGATGGCAAAACCCTGTGAGAGCAGGTCATTGAGGACCCCCTCCACATCCACACCCCCACCACCTAGGATGCCCAAGTCGATCACATTTCCTGCGGCCGCTATCACTAACGCAGTGTGCATCGCGTCTTGGGACTCCTGCACCAGGGTCTTGAGCCGTGGATACATGCGCAGGGCTAGTTCGTTGTAATGCCTTTTCTTGGCTGCCCAGGGGTCGGCGCACCCCAAGACCTCTTGAGCCCGCCAGAGTACTCTCGTAGAATTGTGCGCGGGCGTGCTCTCCAGGGAGAGGTCAGGCAGGACCCTGGCAACCTCACTCAGCACATGACGCTGTGTCTCAGCGTCTTCGGTAACCTCTCGCGCGGCGGCCAGCGCCTGTTTCAGGTAGCACGGCATGCAAGAAGGGGTAGCCCTCATCGGGCAGCCTCCTCGAGATACCGCCGGGCTGTTGCCGCCAGGATGGCTGTTCCAATAGGCATGGCCTCCTCATCGAGGTCGAAATGCGGGCTATGGAGTGGAAGCGGGCGTTCCCTTCCTGGCGCCTTCGCTCCAAGGGAAAACATGGCACCTGGGGCTTGGCTGGCCAGAATGCTGAAATCTTCCGCTCCCATCTCTGGAAGCTCCTCGTGCACGCTCTCCGGTCCCAGAAGCTCAATGGAGACGTCGCGGATCAGGCCAGCCACGCGGCTGTCGTTGGCCAACACGGGGAAGCCCTCTTCGATGTCGAGCCTGAAATCTCCTCCCAGCGTTCGGGAGAGCTCCATGATGCCCTGCAGATCCCGCCACAGTTGCTCCCGGACGCTCTGATCCAGACTGCGTATCGTCCCTCGCAACTCGACTTCTGATGGGATGACGTTCGCCGCGGTCCCTCCGTGTATGCACCCCACGGTCACCACAGCTGGCGATGTCGGGTCCACTCGTCGGGACACGATAGACTGGATGGCGGTGATGACCTGGGCGCTGATGTAGATGGGATCGACGCCTAGATGTGGAAAAGCACCGTGACACCCCAATCCCACGATGGTCGCTCGAAAGGCATCTGCGGCGGCACAGATGGGACCCTGTCCCACCTTGACCTGCCCTGTCTCCACTCTGGGATCAACGTGCAAAGCGATCACGGCGTCCACTCCCTCCATAGCCCCGTCATCGACCATGCGCATTGCTCCACTCTTGCCTTCCGCGTCGGTACCTTCCTCACACGGCTGGAACAGCAGGCGCACCCGCCCGGGGAGCTGCATCCTCGCGAGCAGCATAGCCGCTCCCAAGAGCATAGCGGTGTGGGAGTCATGTCCACAGGCGTGCATGACGCCTGGCACCTCTGAGGCGTACGGCACCTCGGTCTCCTCTTGGATGGCCAGGCCATCCATATCCGCCCTGATGGCGATCGTCGGCCCTGTCTCCCCCAGATGGCCCACCAGGCCGGTCTTTCCGACGCAACTATCCACCGCAATGCCCAGCGAGCCCAAGGTGTCAGAGACCAATCGGGCAGTCTCGGTCTCTCGAAAACCCAGTTCTGGGCGGCGGTGGATACTCCGACGGAGCTCAACCAGTACTGGTTTAAGCGCTTCTGCTTCTTCCAGGATTGACGCATTCCTCACTGCTCACATCTCCCTGCGTTTGCTTGACCCGGCGCGGACTTGCTGAGTCGGCGACCGACTCGGCCGCCTCCGACACGTGGTCAATTATAGGCTGCGGACTGAGGGTCAGCAAGCGCAATCTCGATCCCCACGTGTGCACATGCCCAGGCAGGTCTCGCGGCCATGGAAATCTGCGGAGGCGGCCGTGCCTCGCGGCGCCCACGGCTCCCGCTAAGATGGAGGCAGCAGCGGATTGCCTGGTTGTGTACGCCGTGCGCGCCCACAGGAACTACGTCTCGCCCGGGCTTTGTCCTCGCCGAGCCGATTATCTTATAATCGCAAAGCGCAGAAGGCGGGCCCCAGAAGGTGATGATGAAGCTTTCCGTGCTCATCCCGGTCTATAACGAAGAAGCGACGCTGGCGGAGGTGGTCAGGCGTGTGGCGGAGGTTGGGCTGGAGATGGAGATTATCGTCGTAGACGACTGCTCCACGGACGGCACGCCGGAGGTTCTGTCATCCCTCAAGCAAGAGGGGCTGGTGGTCCTGACCCATGATGTCAACCGAGGCAAAGGAGCAGCGATTAGAACAGCCCTGGCCGCGGCGAGCGGGGATGCCGTTATCATTCAGGACGCCGACCTGGAATACGACCCTGCCGATTTTCCTAGGCTCGTCGCACCATTCGTGGAGGGAAGGGCCAGTGTGGTCTATGGTGTGCGCTCCCTGAGCGAGCAGAAATGGCTCATGCGCTTGGGCAACCGAGTGCTCACTGTGGTCACTAATGTGCTGTATGGATCGGACCTGCGGGACATGGAAACCTGCTACAAGCTGATCTCCAAAGAGATCATCGACCAGATAGATCTCCACGCTAGGGGCTTCGACATAGAGGCGGAGGTCACGGCCAAAATCCTCAAGCGCGGGCACCGCATCCATCAGGTGCCCATCTGGTACTCCCCTCGTACCGAAAAGAAGCTCACCCCGCTTGACGGCCTGCCCACCCTGTGGACCTTGATCAAACTGCGGTTTACGGACTGACCCCGGCGGTCCTACAGTACAAGCAGGTCAACGTAAGACTTCCGCGCTTCGCATGCTGTCGATAGCCTATCGTTCTCCTCTCGTGCCCCGGGACCGCCCACCCTACGGTGCAAGTCAGCCGCGCTCTGTCGGAGAAGAAAAGCGCCACGTCAAGGGGCTTTGTGCCAACTGAACGCACCCTACTCTTCGCCACTCAGTCAGCAAGCCAGGGACAACGAGGGGGACAGCGTTGCCCCGCTGCAGTACCCTGGAGGCCGACGTTTGCGGATAGTACGCGCAGGCAATAGCCCCTGCGCTGGCCTGTCCGTGCCCTTCAGTGCTACACTGGTTCGGGGCGAAACAGATGGGTGACCTTAGCTCATGGTCGGTCAAGACAGTGAACGTCTTGAACCTGGACCTGGAACCCTATGTCCGGGCTCTCCGGCTCCAGCATCTGCTGGTTGCAGCCAGAAGGGACGGCAGGATCGAGGACACGCTAGTCCTGCTCCGGCACCCGGCGGTGATCACCATCGGTCGGCGCGGCGACGAGCGCAACATCTTGGCCTCGCGGGAGTGGCTGGAGGAGCACGGCGTCGAGGTTTTCCGAGTAGAGCGGGGCGGGGATGTAACCTATCACGGGCCCGGGCAACTGGTAGGATATCCCATTATGGATCTCAAGAGGCATGGCCCGGATGTAGGCCGCTACATGTGTTCCCTGGAGGAAGTACTCCTGCGTACTTTGCGCGACTTTAGCATAGTCGGTAGAAGGCTTCCTGGACACATCGGTGTGTGGCTTGACGAGCGCAGGAAGATCGCGTCGCTGGGGGTCCGCATAGAAGGCTGGATCACCTACCACGGCTTCGCTCTAAACGTAGGCGAAGACCTGTCGTCCTTCGAGCTGATCGTTCCTTGTGGGCTTCCCGAAGCGGAGATGAGCTCGATGGAGAAGGCCCTGGGACAGGAGGTGGACATGAACCGCGTGAGGGAGCGCGTGGCCTACCACTTCTGCGGTGTGTTTGGCCTCACCGCCAGGGAAGTCGGCATCGACAGCCTCCTCCCGCCAGCCGAAATCGGGGCGAGGCTGGCGTCCTCTGGCATAGAACAGTGACGCGGACCTCTGGCGAGTGTTCCCCATGGCTTGTCAATGAGATTAGTTTCTGCTATAATAATCGTGATCGGGGACGATCTGTCGGGGCGTAGCGCAGCCAGGTAGCGCACTTGTATGGGGTACAAGTGGTCGGAGGTTCAAATCCTCTCGCCCCGACCATAGGAGATCCGGCGTAGCGGGGAATCAAGCCCTCCGCCTTGCAACGGGCGCTATCTTGAGTACGAATGGCCGGCAGCCCGCTATGCTGTCGGCCATTCTTGATATGTGTGGGCAGATTGGGGAACGGTAAGAACTAGCTATGGACGAGGCCGTCTACGAGTGCCCAGGTCTCTCCGAAGAGGACAGGCAGATCCTCCAACGAATAGAGGCAGATCTGCCCATTCTCGCCGACGTTGCCGGGGCCGACCTACTCATCTATTGCCGCACGGACCGGGGCCGGGCGGTCGTGGTGGCACAAGCGGGACCGCACTCGGTGCCGCCGATCTATGATGAACCGGTACTGGGCCAGACAATCGCTGCCTCTGAAAAGCCGGCTGTTTTGGACGCCCTGGAGAGCGGTAGCTCGACCAGGGGCACCCAGGGTGTGCGAGCCGAAGGCGCTCCTGTAGTGCAGGAAGCGCAGCCCATATACGGACTGGACGGCAGGCCAATCGCAGCTCTGTCTGTGGAAAAGACGATGATAGAGTACGAACGCCATCGGCACCGGTCCATCCGCTTTCGCAAGACCCTGGAGAGGCTGCAGGCAATGGTTCTCGAGGGCGAGCTAGAGGGTTTGGAAACGCTGTCTCCTTTCGGGGAGCAGGATGGCATTCTGCTGGTGGATCATCGGGCTCGCATCAGGTACGCCAGCGACATCGCCACCAACCTCTACCGGAGACTGCGCTACATGGATACCCTGGAGAAGAAGGACTTGTCCAGCCTGAACACGGGTGATGCAAGTTTCGTGGAGAGAGCATTGCGGGAGAAGCGCTGTCTGGAGCAAGAAGCCAAGGAAGGCGAGAGGGTCTGGACCAGAAAAGCCATACCCATCTTCGCTCAGAGCGATACGCTTCCTCTGTCTCGCCGCCTGCTGCGCTTGCCCAAGCCTCCCCAGCGCAGCGTGACTGGCGTGCTTTTGCTGATCCACGACGCCACCGAGGCCCGCCGTGAGGAGAAAGAAGCCAGAATCAGGGCGGCGATGATACAGGAGATCCACCATCGGGTGAAGAACAACCTCCAGACTATCGCCTCGCTGCTTCGCCTGCAGGCTCGTCGGGCCGATTCGGACGACGTTGGCCACGTACTGCTGGACAGCGTGAGCCGCATTCTCAGCGTGGCCGCCGTCCACGAGTTCCTCTCTGAACATGAGTCGCGAGTGATCAACGTCAAAGATGTGAGCAGAAGGATCCTGGACCAGATGCGCGAAGGAGTGGTGAGCCGAGAGGAAAGAATCCAATTCAAGCTCCTGGGGCCAAACATATACCTGCCGACCCAGCAAGCCACAGCCTGTGCGCTGATCATCAACGAACTATTGCAGAACGCCCTCGAACACGGCTTTGATACCTCCGAGGGCGGTGAGGTCCTGGTCGAACTCCAGGACGGTGCCGAACTCGTGACGCTGAGGATCGCCAACTCAGGGAGGGGGCTGCCGAAGGGGTTCGAACTGGAGCGGGACAGACATCTTGGATTGACGATTGTGGAGACTTTGGTGAAGGATGATCTACGGGGAAGGTTCGAATTGAGGGACGGCGACGGGGTCGAGGCCTTGGTGACCTTCCCGAAAATACCCTTAGGAGGTGACCGAAAGTGGAACGACCTAGAGTAATTGTGGCCGATGACGAGTCTATTGTGCGCATGGACTTGAGAGAAATGCTGGAGAGCTTGGGCTACCTTGTGGTAGGCGAGGCAGGAGACGGCGAGAGCGCAGTGCACCTCTCCCGAGAACTGCGGCCCAACATCGTGATCATGGACATCAAGATGCCTGGCATGGACGGGATCGACGCTGGTAGGATCCTGACCGAGGAAAGGATCGCGCCTGTCTTGCTCCTGACCGCCTACAGCCAGCAGGACCTGGTGGAGAGAGCCAAGGAGGCTGGGGTGATGGCCTACATTGTGAAACCTTTCCACGAGGCGGACCTTGCCCCAGCGATCGAGGTTGCCCTCCGCAGATGGAGAGAGTTCCGCGAACTGGAGCAAGAGGTCGAGGACCTCAAAGAGGCGTTGGAGACGAGAAAGCTCGTCGACCGCGCCAAAGGGATCCTCATGGACACCCAGGGCCTGAGCGAGGCGGATGCTTTCCGCCGGATTCAGAAGACCAGCATGGACCAGCGCAAACCCATGAAAGAAGTGGCCGAGGCCATCGTTCTTGCCCATGAAGCGGGAAAGGGAGAGTAGCGAATCGGCTACCGCCATGGTTGAGGGCGTCACCGGCTGGATCCGGCACCAGGTGAAGCTCGCCGGCGCCAGCGGTGTCGTGCTAGGCATGAGCGGTGGATTGGATTCATCTGTGGTGGGCGTTGTCTGCAAACGAGCCCTGGGCGCGCCGGTCCTGGGCCTCATACTCCCTTGTCATAGCGACCCCTTGGACGCAATACATGCGCGTCTGGTAGCAGACCGATTTGACATAAGCACGGAGGTCATCGATCTGGGTCCTGCCTTTGATCTATTAGTTAGTGCGCTGCCGCCAGGGGAGAATCTGGCGGTGGCCAATCTGAAGCCGCGCCTGCGCATGATCGTGCTGTACTACTTCGCCAACCGGCTAGGCTATCTGGTCATGGGGTCGGGCAACAAGAGCGAACTGATGGTCGGCTATTTCACCAAATACGGCGACGGCGCGGCGGATCTGCTTCCCTTGGGAGGCTTGTTCAAGACACAGGTGCGAGACATAGCCGCTGAGCTCAACATTCCCCAGGAGATCATGAACAAGCGACCCACTGCTGGGCTTTGGAAAGGGCAGACAGACGAGGATGAGATGGGGATCAGCTATCAAGAGCTGGACCAGGCCCTGGCTGCCCTCCAAGGGCTATCGCCTGTCTGTACCCCTGGCGACGAAGTGCTGGAGAAGGTACGGCGCATGGTTGCCAACACCCAGCATAAGCGACTGCCTGTACCCACCTACGCGCCTTGAGCTTCGGACCCGCCGCGCATGTCGCGCCGGGAGCCTTCGAGACGCCCATATGATTCAGCGCTGAAAGAAGGGCACTTCCCCCAACAAGTGCCCTTCTTTGCTTCAAGACGCAGTTTGCTGCGCACTAAGCCGCAGACTATAATTCTGAGGCCTGAGGAGCAGAGATTTGCTGAATCTAGCCTACCTCTTCGACCCCCGGCCGGGACCGCTTCCCTCCCACGATCTCCAGTTGGTCATTGCCTTGATGGCGGTTCTCGTCTTGGGCCTCGGGGCCAGCATGCACTTGATCCTCACCAGAAGGGCGGTTGGCCCCGCGCAATGGCTGCTTCTGGGCCAGATCCCTCTCTCGGGCTGCACCTTGCTGTTGATGTCCGCACGTCTGTTCAACATACCCTACCTTTCCACCAGAGTCGTACTCTACGGGATGGCGGCCCTCAGCACGCTTGCCTGGGCAGTATTCCTCTTCCGGGGGGCTCATCTGACTGGCCTCCTCAGACGGCAGATGGGCCTGTTGACCTTCTCCTGGGAGGACTTGAAGCCACCTACCCCGGCCTCCGCCTCGCTAGTCCTCCTGACCGGGCACCTGCTGGGTCTTGTCTTCCTCGCCGTCCAGCTCGGCCGTTCCTACATTTCCCTGGTGGTCTTGTTGGTGCTGTTGGGCAGCCCGCAGTTGCTGGGGAGCCTCAGGGCCAGGAGGTGGAGGGCTCATCTGGAGGCCCTCAGCCCTCTCTACTTTGCCTACTTGGCGGCAGTGGCACGCCGGGTCGGCGCAAAGTTGCTGAGCCGGCCCCTGCCCCTCTATGACGGCTTCGCCTATCCAGAGGCCCTCTCGTCGTTCCTGAACGTCGAAGCCATACTGCTCGCTTCCGTTGTTTACGTCCTGCTCTGCCAGGGCTACTTGCTCGCCTTGAAGGCCAATCGGGTGAAGCAGTTCGCCGGCTATGTAGGTATCTCCTTGGCTGTAGTGGTTCTCCTGTGGGCCGCCACCGTCTACTCCCGGCATCACACGCAGGGCGTCACAGCCAACGATCCCTATGCATACACCCAGATGGCTGTCGACATCGCGCAGCGCGGCAGCCCCACTCACCGCTTCCCGCTCTTTCCCACAGTCAGCCATCTTGGCATATCGTGGTGGCCCGTCGTGCACTACGGCTACCAGGTGCGGGTGCCACCGCTGAGAGGAGATGGAACTACAGCCACCGACTGGCCTCCCGGCTGGCCGGCAATACTCTCGATGGGTTACCTGGTACTCGGAGAGCGTGGGCTGTACCTGGTCAACCCGGTGATCGGACTGCTTTCGCTCGGCGCTCTCGTGGCCCTGGTAGCGGAGGTGCTCCATGACAGGCCACGAGGCGAGAGACTCCTGGCCGGCTCCTTCGCTGCCTTCTGCCTGGCCACCTCTTACGAGCAGATAGACCGGCTGCTGGTGCCCATGGCCGACGCCTCAGCCCAGCTATTTACCACGCTCACGCTGATCTTGCTGCTCAGGGGGATGCGTACGCGCCACCGGCTTTACGCCGTGCTGGCAGGGCTCTGTTTCGGCTGGGCATACCTGGTCCGCCACACACAGCTCGTCCTCGGAGTTTGTGTAGTGGCCGCTTTGCTCTGTCTTGCAGGCAGGGCATTGACGCGCAGACAGCGATGGGAGTTTGTCGGGCTTTTCGGGATCGTCGCGCTGGTCGTAGCCATCCCAGATCTGCTGTACCACCAGTTCGTCTTCGGACACTTCCTCAGGCCGGAGTCAACGGAGTTGTATTTGTTCAGCCTGGCCCATGTCTTCTCCACAGGCCGTCTGATATGGCAGCGCGGTCTATCCGGAAACGAATTCGGCTACCTCGCGCCCCTGGTGGCTTACGGCGCGTTCAGGATGTTCAGATCAAGAAGGGGGCTCTTTCTGGTCTTGCTGACAGCCGTGCTCGGCATACTCGCAGTGCATCTCCCCTATGCAGCCCTTCGCCTCCGCGACCTGCTCTCCGCTTTCCCCATACTGCTGGCCTGGGCTGGCTATGGAGTAGCCGATCTGTGGAACCGAATCGCGCCCAAAGAGTCCTGTGCCTCCTATACACGCTATGCCCTTGGCACCTCGGTATTCATGGCCATCTTGCTGCTCCCCGTCCTGCGGACCTGGCCCATCCTTCCTCGGCCCTGGGGAACCTACGTGGCCAGCTTCGGCTATGTGACCGCCGAGCAGAGGCTCGGCTTTGATGCTCTGGCCCAACGAACCGTAGAGCCGTGCGTGGTCGGGTCATCGCTGAACGGTGGCCCTATTGACTTATATGCCGGGCGCCAGGCCTTCCGGCCGGCCTTCTGGACAGCGGACGAGTTTGACGTTTTCCTGGAGCATATGTTTCAGGAGGGCACCGCGGTCTATCTCTTGGACGACGGAGAGGATCTGCAAGCCAACCTGGAGCACGCCAGGAGCCACTACCGCGTGAGCGCCACAGCACACCTTACAGTCCCGCTGTTCGGAGACCCCCAGCGCATCTCCTCAACCCTCTACCGGATAGAGCCTCGAGGCGGATTGTCCCCATGAACAAATGGCTCTACGCGGTCATCCTGCTGCCTGCCTTCTCCGTGACCATGCTGGTCGTCGAGGTACTGCGGACCCATGGACTGCACGCCCTGGCCAACCCCTTCGCCTTCGGCACCGCTTTGGTCGTCGGGGTCGCGGCTATCGTAGCCCTGTGGGCGGCATACTCCGTTTTCCTCAGCGGCTTCGCTGGCATAGCTCCAAAGCGCGCTCTGTTCTTGGACACCCTGTGTCACACCCCGCTGTTGTTGTGTCTGGCCTACTTTGCGCCTGGCGTAGGGGGTCTCTTGAACATAGGCACCACGCTCTTCGCAACAGCAGTAGCGGCGATGGCGCTCTGCCGTATCGGTATCCTCTTGCATGCTCGGCGGTCCTCACTGGCAGCCATCTTTTCTCACCCCTACGTGGCGCTAGGCCTGGTCATCGGTCTGGCTGCCCTGATCCGAGTGAGCCTGATCGCCTCTAATCGGTTCCATGGCGACGAGGCCCTATACAGCTACTGGGGGCTGCTCGTGGCCTCCGGCAAGGACATCTTCCTCAGGCAGGGCGTCATCGTTGACAAACCGCCCGTATTCCTCTACACACTCGCCCTGTTCTTCCGGGTATTCGGCCCAACTGAGACCGCGGCGCGCCTGCCCAATATCGTGGCCAGTCTGGCCTCCATCGTGACCGTTTATCATATCGTGGCCGACCTGGCCGATCGCCGGGCGGCCTTGCTGAGCGCCCTTTTCCTCTGCCTTTCCCCTTTCGACATCCAGTTCGCCCCCACCGCCTTCACAGACCCGCTCATGGTAGCCCTGGTGCTGGGCTCATGCCTGCTAGCCCTCAAAGGTCGTCCCCTCCCGGCCGGAGTTGCGGCTGGCCTGGCGGTGATGACCAAACCAACCGCCATTTTCTTTATGCCGCTGCTGCTCTTCTTCGCAGGACTACCCTCCTGGAAGCAGTGGCGCACTAGGCGCTTCGGCCTGGCCCTCTTGAGCATAGCCGTGGGTTTCCTCGCTGTCTGCCTGGCGGTAGCCTGCTGGCATGTATTGATCAGGGTCGATACCGTCAACTTCCTCACAGCTAGCGCCGCCCGCTATGGCGGGCTCAAGATCACGCCGGCGATCCGTCTTGGGCCGCGTTTTCAGGGATGGCTTCGCCAGTTGCAGTATCTCACAGGCTCGCCGATTTCGAACGCTGCGCTCTTGATCGGGATACCCGCCCTTCTAGCCTACGGATGGTGGCGTCACCGAGAGAGACAAGGCTGGCTGCTGGACTGGGGTCTGGTCGCGTTCCTGGTCTATTATGTGGCCATGCATACCGTGCTGAGCTTCAGCATCTGGGACCGATACATGCTGGGCTTGGCTCCCGTGGCCGCGGTTTTGCTCGCGCGGGTCAGCCTGTTGCCCTACGACGCTCTTCCCAAGAACCTCCACCAGGCACAGCGGACCAAGGCGATCTATCTTGCCGTTCTGGCTGTTTTCCTATGCCTAGCCTTACTGCCCTCCACCCAGGTGGCGCTGAGATACGGCTTTCCCGTTGGCGGTGACCATGGTGCCTTCCAGGGCATAGACGACGTGGCCGACTACTTCAGGGCCAATGCGCGGCCCGGATCTATCATCTTCCACAAATGGTTGGGGTGGCACTACTCGTTCTATATGTTCGGCATGGACCTGGAATACTACTACTACCCTGACCACAAATTCGTTCTGGATTCCGCCCGCCGTCTACCTGACCTTGACAAGTACATCGTCTTCCCCAGTTGGACGAGCCCAGAGGAACTGAGTGAGGTACTCCGTGAAGGCGACTGGGAGCTAAGCGAGGTGTACCGCACCTATCGCCCGGACGGGACGCTTTCCTTCACTATCTATCAGATCCGGCCGGTGGGCCAGTGAAGGGCCGTTGCTCCTTTGTGGGCGCCCGCTGGCGAGACTGGCTGGCAGTGGCTTCCTTGCTCGCCCTGGCGGTCATCTTCCTCCACAGGATCGTTCTGGGCAATCTGATCATGGCCGATCTCGACGTCTTCACCTACTTCTATCCCTACAAGGCCTACGTGGCAGAGGCCATTCGCTCCGGCTCCTTGCCCCTCTGGAACCCCTACCTGTTCATGGGCGCCCCTCTCCTGGCCAACATCCAGAGCGCGGCCCTCTACCCCCTCAGCCTGCCTCTCTACTGGCTTTCTGTGCCCAGGATGGTCAGCGTATCCGTCGTGGCCCATCTTGCCCTGGCTGCGGTTTTCTCGTACGGATACGCACGGCGAGTCCTCTGCTTCGGGCCTTGGGCTGCCCTGATGTCTGCCCTTGTGCTGGCCTTTGGCGGCTTTCTGGGGGCCCAGGCCGGGCACGTGAATCAACTTAGCGTCCTGGCCTGGTTGCCTCTCCTC
>DATEXS010000074.1:0-4170 GCA_035256725.1 Anaerolineae bacterium | reverse complement strand
GTGAAGGACCACGTCCCTGGAAGACAGATCCTCCCGGCTGGCGGGAGGCCATCGAGGATAGAGTTGCACGAAGGCTGATCCTACGGTCACCACCAGGCATAAGCCCACCACGGCAACAGGCGCCTGCGGCCAGCGGACCCTGCTCCACAGGCCGGCGCTCGCTCCACTCAGCACCGCAGCAGCCAGGATGGCCACGCTGAAAAAGCGCCAGGGAAACTGCGTGAAGGCCAGCAGCGGCACATTCGCCCAAACCACACTGGACGCCGGTAGCGTCATGAACACAGAGACAACGAGCATCGCTGGGAAGAACGCGGCTTGCATCTTGCGCTCTCTTGGCCAAGGGCCCACGACGATGCCCAGCAATCCCAGGCCGCTGAGCAGCAACTGTGCCGTACCCAAATTCAGAAGCCAAACCGGATTCAACGAGGAGCCATCCGGCACCTCTGAAGGCGAGAGGATCTCGCTAAAAGTCAGGAAGTGCCTGCTGAACTCGAAATAGTCCTCCTTGAGACGGTCCAGCTTCACCAGGGGCTCCTCTGCCAGCGCGGGCACCACGAAGAAGGATACAAGCGTAAGCGAGAGGACAAGTCCAGCCACCCCCCACTTGAGCCTACCCCAGCGCCGCGTGGAGAAGATGGTCCAGAACACGAACGCCGAGAGGAAAGGAAAGCAGAGCATGCCGCTGATGTTGTGGCTGACAATCACAGCTCCGCACAACAAAGAGCTGGTCAACAGATAGAGAGGATGGTCCCTGGTCACGAGCCGATGGAAGGACCAGAAAACTGCAGGCATAATGCAGGTCGCCAGAAACTGCGCGTATCCGCCCCTTACGAATACCTCTCTTAGCAAGAAAGGGGCATAAACGTAGGCTGCGGCGGCGAGGATGCCCGCCTCCGAACTCATGATATCCCTGGCCAAAGAGTATGTACCCCAGGCCCCCAGCACGAAGCATCCCAGCAAAACCAGCTTGAATGCGCTCTCGAAACCTAGGCCAGCTAGATGCATCGCCTCTGTGAGGTGATACAGAAGTGGGGCGAAATAGTTGAAGATGGGGTACCCGTAGCCGAAGGCCATGTCTGGAGCCCAGCGAGGATAGAGAACCCCATCGCGCCAGCTCTGGTCGATCTCCACCACTCTCAACAAGTGGAGATAGCCGTCGGCGGTCTGCGGGAGTCCGGGCGGGAGAAGCGTCACGCCGACGAAAACGGGCAGCAAGATCACAACCACCAGCCCGGGATCGAATCTCGAACCAAACCAGATCAGAAGACGATGACTAAAGTTGGTGGTCGCTGTCGACGTCGAGATTGTACCCCCTTAGATGGCGGCCGGCTTCGGTTCACCCTGAGCACCGTTGACGCTCGCCGCACACCCTGTTCGCCCCGTTCACGGAGCCACGTACACCTTTCCCAGCCTCACCCGGTCCTCGTCGGACCCGCTGAGCGAGAGGTATCTACGAGGACCGGGGTCCCATAGCCGAACCCACAACCGGTGCCTGCCCTCTGGAACCGACTGTCCTATGACCCAGTCGAAACGGTCACGAACGACCTCCCCTTGCGCCCACAGGGTCGTGGGATACAGACCATCCACTGGCTCTCTGAGTATCTCGTCCAGCACATTCCCGGCCTCGTCCGTAAGGATCATGGAGGTCGAATAGGGCCGCTGCGGCTTACGCTGTGCCTGCCAGTAGAGGCTGATGTGCACTGGCTGGCCTCGCTCCACAGCGGGCGGAACCACATCGCATCCCAGTAGCACAAGCTCGCCGTCGAAGTCAGCGTAGCGCTCGCGGGGTATCTCCAAATCCTCGGCCTGCGGCGGGGCTGCTGCCTTAGTCACCGAGAAGGGCGCTGTGCTCACTGTACCCTCGGCCTGAGGTGCGCCCTCCAGGTTGGGCGTTAACCTGACCTCGGTCACCTCGTCGTACATGCCCAGTTTGACCTGGTATTCCAACGGTGGAGCGTCGAGCGGCACCGCCAGGTCGAAGACCTGTACGACTAGATCACCCTCTATCCAGTTGGAGACGGGATAGCCCAGGGTATCTGCCTGGTCCCAGACGTACCCCCGCGAGTCCACTAGGTGAGCGAAGAAGGAGAACTGCAGATCAGGCCTGATTGGCTGAGGAACACGCCAGTAGAGCAGTACGGGCAGTTCGCCCCCCGCCTGGACTTGCGGCGGCAGGTCGTACCCCAGCAGCTCCACCCGATCCTCGAGCTTTGCCGACAGGGGCCGAGCTGGCTTGATGGCCCGCAGAGCGGATAGTTGATCAGGATCGAGCTGATAGGCAACGAAGGAGGGCTCCCCGCGTGGGTCTGGCACCGACTCGTAGACCGAAACGTTCGAGAAGAACCGCCTGGCCAGGTCCTCGCGCAGTGGTCCCGTGGCAGGTATGACATAGACCACATCTTGGGATGGCTGAGCACCGGGCAGGACCACCGCCTGCTGCCCGTCGAACCACCTGATCGGCCTGCGCTCGCCCAGCATGAAGTCTAGCACCTGCTGGTCCAGGTCGGCAGCGAAGGAGGCAGAGACACACACCAGCTCATCTCCGGTCAGGCCGTCTATGAAGCGGGCGACCGCGGACAGGTCTGCGCGATAGATGTCCCGCACCTCGCTGTTCCGTGCCCAGATCGTGAAGTAGTCTCGGTAGGTCAAGAGGCTTGTGCAAGCCAGGAGCACGGCCACCGCGGCCGTCAGTGCCCTCGTGCTAGGCGCTCCGAACTTCTGCCCCACCCTTGACCACGCGAAATCCAGAGCTAGCGACGGCAAGATGTAGATCGGAGTCAAGGAACCAATGGCCCTCAGTGTCGACGGGCTATTGCGGGTGATGGCGCTCGGAACCATGTTCACTAGTAGCCACAGCAGGAGAAAAGCGTACTCAGGCCGACGGATTCTGCGCACGCAGATGATCAACCCTCCGCAGAACAACAGGAAGGTCAACGGATCGAAGACCGGCCGCCCGGACAGATTGTACCGCCATTCGGGATCCCCGCGGAAGCCGAACATACCCAGCACGTTCAGCACGTCGGTCACGATGGGCCCCGGCTGCCCCTCGAGTAGAAGGCTGAGGTGATCGCCAAGGTCCCTGGCTCGAGCAGTGGAGGCCAGGGGGTGGGTATGCATATGATAGGCCATGGGCACGAACAGGATCAGGGCCACGACCAGCGCCAAGACGATCCCCCGCCACCTTTGCGCAAGCAACTGCCTATGGAATGGCAGCAGGTAGAGCACAACGAAGAGCACCACGGTCAACGGGATGAGGAAACCCGAAGTGTAGGTATAGAAGCTGCCTCCCAGGAACACGCCGGCAACAGCGAACAGCGCGATCCTACCTTGTCGCAGGCCCAGCCAGAAGAAATAGAAGGCGGCCAAGGCCATCATCAGCAGGGTAATGGGGCGCAAGGCAACCCTGCTGTCAAAGACGTGCCAGAAAGAGACCGCCAACAGAGCCGTGGTCAGCAGAGCCACCCGGCGGCCCCACAACGACCTGGCCAGCGCGTAGCTGAAGGCCAGGCTGAGCAGTCCACACACTAACGAGACCAGGCGAAGAGCGACGAAGTTGTGCCCCAGGAGCAGGATGGAGAGAGCAGCAAGATAGGGGAACAAGGCCTCCTCCCCGCCATTGGGATCGAAGAACACCGGCCAACGTCCGTCCAATACGTCTTGGGCGAAGTTGGCCCCGAAGATCTCGTCGTGCTGGAGACCTGGAGGCGCGAATTCGAAGAGGTGTGCTCGGAGAAACGTGGCCACGAGGAGGATGGCAACCAGGGCTGCCCTCTCCATGAGAACTGGAGAGGCAGACAGTGGCCAGGTCGCTGTTGCGCTGTTCGATAGCCTATTCCCTGGGTTGGTGGCGGCCATAAGGGCATTATATCAGCCCGACTTATGTGCGGCAAAGCCCACACCCTCGGCCTTTGCTGCCGATCACCCGCAGCGTCCTGGGCACACAACACGCCCGCCTAAGGCCCACGGAGGGGCAGCTACCACCAACTCGGCAGCGCAGAGCGAAGCACCACCCACGCTGTGGAGTACGGGCCCCTCCTTCAGCGAGAAGTATGCGCTGGCTCGGCTTTGCTACCTCACTTCTATGGGGCTCGCCTCCAGCAGCACCGTGTCGCCGGCTGGGGTACCGTGGGCCTCAAAGACAGGCAGGCGGAGCATGGTTCGGGGGTCGTA
>DATEXS010000073.1:0-2722 GCA_035256725.1 Anaerolineae bacterium | reverse complement strand
CACAACTGCCCCAACAATACCATACCGATCTTGCACGCGTACCACGCGAAGTGGGAGGGCCTCTTCAGGAGGTTCGATCCATAGCCACAGAGGTTTCATGCAGATTCCTGGGTCTCCCGCATGACGAGTCGAGGAAAGGGCGTCCTCGCGTCAGCTAGGTCCCGAGAGCATTCATCCTGAAACAACAGGCTGCAAACACGCGTGCTCTGCTCAGCTAGCCCGTCAGTCCGCCGCCGAGTGTGATTCCGAGGGCAGGATCCGGCACGCCGCGTGCTCTCGGAAGAGGTAATGCCTCGCCCAGTTGATCAGCACCAGCAGGCGATCGCGGTAACCTATCAGGTAGAAAAGGTGGATGGTCAACCATAGCACCCAGGCGGGGAAGCCGGTGAACATCCGCCCGTAGGCCACGGCCGCCGCGTTGTTCCTCCCGATGGTGGCCATGGTCCCCCTCGCCTCCTCCAAGGTGATGCGCCTATCTCAAGCCGAGCCCGTGCTGAGGGGGTACGGGTTCTAGCTTCGTAAGACCCGCTGGGCGGTCGAGGACCTTGACCTGGAGCGGTGATGGGGGCATAATGGCTTTGAGGTATTGCGTTTCTGCGTCCACTTATCACGATGTCGGGGCGTATCTGACTCAGTGTTTTCGGAGAGATGGCCGTGGACAGGGTGAAGATTGGGGGTATCCTCCAGTACACGGACTTGGCCCTGGTGGGAATGATGGCCGTCCCTGATCGCCCTGGAATTGCAGCGGCGATATTCAAGACTCTGGGCAAGAGGGGCATCAACGTACTCTCCATCGTACAACTTGTCGACCTGGACAACAACACTCATGTCGTGTTCTGTGTGGCCAGCAAGGACGCGTCAGTCGCCCTGGGTTTGCTGGAACCCCTCAAGGAGAGGTTTGGGGGACGGAAGGTCACACACCAGGCTAGGGTGGCGATGGTCTCGATCTTTGGACCAGATTTCAGGGAAACGCCGGGCGTCGCCGGCATGATGCACACGGCCCTGGCGGACGCTGGCATCAACATCCTGTCCATCAGCACTTCCATGTCCAGCGTGAGCTGCGTGATAGACCTTGCGCGTCTCGACGATGCCGTAGAGGCTCTAAAGGACAAGTTCGAATTGTCGTGATGCGAAGCAGTCCTGATCGCCCCTTGTCCTGCTTGCCAACCGCTCCACCGGGGAAACTCACTCAGGGCGCGCTGGTTCGGAGGGCAGTATCCGACAGGCAGCGTGCTCTCTAAACAGGTAGTGCCTCGCCCAGTTGATGAGCACCAGCAGGCGGTTGCGGTAACCTATCAGGTAGAACAGGTGGATGGTCAACCATAGCACCCAGGCCGGAAAGCCGGTGAACATCCGGCCGTAGGCCACGGCCGCCGCGTTGTTCCTCCCGATGGTGGCCATGGTCCCCCGGTCGCGGTAGCGAAAAGGCAGCGGTTCCTGTCCAGCAAGCTGCCGCTCGATGTACCGGGCCGCGGCCACACCCCCCTGGAGAGCCACCTGCGCTACCATGGCCAGTGCAGCGCCATCCTGCTCGAAGTAGGCCAGGTCCCCGACGACGTAGACCTCGGGGTGATCGGGTATCTGTAGCGTGGGCTCCACGGCCACGCGTCCACGGGTGGCGATGGGCAGGCCGGTTTTCTCTGCTTGCGGGTCGCCGCGCACGCCCGCTGCCCACACCGTGGTGCAGGCCGGCACGACAGTGCCATCCTGCAGATGGACTGCGTCGGGTGTGATACTGGCCACCGGGCAACTCAGGCGGACCTCCACACCCATCTGCTCAAGTCTACGGGCAGCGTACAGGCCCAGTGGCTCCGGCAAGGTAGGCAGTAGCCGGTCGGCGGCCTCGATGAGGGTGATGCCTGCCCGGCTGAGGTCCAGACGAGGGAAGTCCTTCCGTACGGGACCCTGGACCAGTTCGGAGAGGGCACCTGCGGTCTCTACCCCAGTGGGTCCACCCCCCACAATGGCGAAACTGAGCAACTGATGACACGTCGCCGCATCCGCCTCCCGGTCCGCCTGTTCCACACACCCCAGGATGTGATTGCGGAGCGTGATGGCCTGTTCCAGGCTCTTCAGCGAGAAGGCGTACTCCGGTGCGCCCGGAACCCCGAAGAAGTGGTCCACGGTGCCCGTGGCCAGGATGAGGAAATCGTACGGGAGGTCGGGGCCGTCCGTTTCCAGGACTCGGCGCGTCAGGTCGATGCGCCGTATCTCGGCCATGGCAAACCGCGCGTTGGGGATCCTGCGCAGGATGGTCCGCACCGGGTAGGCGATGTCCCCGGGTTCCAACTCCCCCGCGGCCACCTGATAGAGCAGGGGCGGGAAGGTGTGGTAGTTGTTGCGGTCTACGATGGTGACTTCCACCGCTGAATTGGCCAGAGCACGGGCTGCCGCGAGTCCGCCAAAGCCCGCGCCGGCGATCACCACCTGGGGTTTCGGAGTGTCCTTGCCCATCGTCCACCTCGCCCGCTGAGACTAAAACTCCTGCTGCACCGGCTGCCTGATCACCGTTTTGATCTTCTCTGGCGCGGTCCTGCGCGGATCGTTGAGGTAGATCTCGTGGTGTTTGCCCCGCAACTGGTACCCCTTCTCCCTGGCGAAGGCGTGCAGTCTCTCTATGGGGGGCCCTTCGGCAGAGTAGGGCCCCAGGTACAGAATCTGCACAGCCCGCCCTTCGTGGTACCGCTCGAAACGCAGCTTGCCCAGACGTGGAAGATCCTTC
>DATEXS010000072.1:0-28702 GCA_035256725.1 Anaerolineae bacterium | reverse complement strand
GATGGCACCGAGGGGTGTCCCAATAAGCATGGCCAGGCCTACCACGAAGAGGCCAATGCTGAGGGAAGGTCGGCTGCCGAGGAGGATACGCGACAATAAATCGCGACCCAGATCGTCGGTACCGAGAAGGTGCGCGGAGCTAGGCGGATCCAGCTTCTCGCCCAAGTTGGCCTTGCCCATGCCTTGGTCCGGATAGGGCGCCAGCCAAGGAGCGAAGATCGCCCCTACTACAAAGATCAGAATAATGACCAGACTGATTAGAGCCAACCGATCCCGCCGCAAGGCACGCCCCATCAGCCCATATTCCAGGAACCGGGCGCTCCAAGCGCTTCGTGGCTGACCTGGAGTTTCCTCTCGCTGCACAGTCATGATCTGGCCTCCCTGTCGCTGCTATTCCAAGGTCACGCGAGGATCGATCATCGCCTGGAGGACGTCGACGAACAGGTTGCTCAAGACGTAGAATACGGTCACGATCAGCGCCACTGAAACCACGATTGGAAAATCGATGGTCAGAATCGCGTTGACCAGGTAAGTTCCCAGCCCTGGCCAGAGGCAGACGATCTCCACCAACATGGCGCCGCTTATCTGCCAGACGAAGTTCAGGCTCAGTACCGTAAGAGTGGGCACGATAGCATTCTTGAGGGCGAGCTTGAAGTACACCGTGCGACGGGTTAGGCCTGCTGCCCAGGCGGCGGTGATGTACTTCTGCTGCAATACCTCGACCATGGTGGCCCGCGTCATACGAATACTCAGCCCGATGCCGTAGCTCGACAGAGCCAGGCTGGGCAGAATGAGATGCTGCAGTACATCGCGGAAGGCTGACCAGTTGCCTGCGAGTGCGGTGTCCACCAAGTAAAAGCCCGTGATCTTATCGATCGGCGCAAGGATGGCAATCTCCCGACTCACCCGACCGCCTAGGGGCAAGAGGCCGAGCTGGCGCACGAACAGCAGTTGCATTAACAGGGCCAGCCAGAACACCGGCATGGAGACATTGACGACTGCAAACACGCGGCTGAAGTGATCGAGCCAGCCGTCTTTGAAGGCGGCAGAAAGCACACCCAACGGGATGCCAATCAGCACGGTGAAGATCATGCTGACGAACACCAACTCCAGTGTGGCAGGCAGAAAGACCTTAAGGTCGTCCACGATGGGCCGACGGCTCCGGACCGAGATCCCGAAATCACCCCGCAGGACTTCACCCATGTAGCGCAGGTATTGCTCGTAGAGGGGCCGATCCAGACCCAGCTTGATGCGGGCCGCTTCGCGTGTTTCGGGTTTGGCCCGGGGCCCAACGTACAATGACACCGGATCAGACGGCACAAGGCGGGCGATGACAAACGTTATGATCGAAACACCCACCAGGACCAAAACAGCGAGCAGCAGCCGTCGAATGACATACTCAGCTTTGGCCACGAATGTACCCCTTTTGGTCGAGAGTAGGGGCCGACCGGGTCTAGAGCGGTCGGCCCCATACTGTTAGTCGTGACGTCAGGCTAAGCCTTTGCACCACGTCCGGCCCCACACCGGATAGGCCTATCGCGTCGTCGTCAGATCGTAGATGAAGACAACTCCTGGATAGGCGGGGTTGTTCACAAACCCTTCGATGTCCGCACTGATGGCGAAGGACTCGAGGATATCCATGACCCAGATCGCTGGATTTTCCTCTACCAGGATCTTCTGCGCCTCCTGGAACATCTCCACCGCAGCCTCACGATCAGTGCCGGTGAGCCTGTCGGCTTCGTCGATCATCGCGTCATACTCAGGGTTGCAGTAGTAGGACTGGTTGTACAGGATTTCGTCCTGGCAGTGGTACATGTTGAACAGCGCATCGTAGGGCGTCACGTAGGTCGGCCACCACTGTTGAATGGTGATGTCCTGGGCGGTCTGCGGGTCCTGTCTGCCGTACTCCCACATCGCCGAGTAGGTCATGCCCTGTGTCTCGAGCTCGATGCCCACCTCTGCTGCAGGAAACACCCAGAGCTCCGTGGGCCATGCGTGAGCTGTGGCCCCTGAGGTGTAGGTGAGCAACAGATGGAGAGGTTGTCCATCCTTGTCGCGGATGCCATCCCCGTCCGTATCCACCCATCCGGCCTGGTCCAGAAGTTCTCCTGCCTTCTCCGGGTCGTAAGTGTACTGGAAACAGTCGTCACAGTGACCCCACATGGCCGCGGGCACGGCACCGCGCGATTGAGTGAAGATCCCCTCTCCCCTCTCCACTACTTCGTCGTACGGGACGCTGTAGGCCAGCGCCTCGCGGACGAGTGGGTCGTTGAGTGGCGCCTTCTGAGTGTTGAGCAGGAACTGCATGTGCATGTACGACGGATCGATGTACGTCTTGAGGTTCGGATTCGCCTGCAGCTGAGTGACCTTGTCGGGAGGCATCTCACGGAGGATGTCCGCCTCTCCGGCCTCGATCATCTGCAGCCTCTGCACGATATCCTCAACGATCTCGAAGACGACCTTGTCGAACTGGTTGTCTTGCCAGCCCTTCCAGTAGTTGTCGAAACGAGTCAAGATCAGGCGCTGCCCCTTGTCATACGACTCGTACATGTAGGGCCCAGTGCCAAAGCCGTTGGCTGCATCGAACCATTCTTTCGGCTGATCCGTGACGGCAGGGCTGATCATGCCCCCACAGAAGGTTGACGTCGCGATGACGTCCAAAGCTGCCGGGTAGCTGCACTTCACCTTGACAGTATACTCGTCGACTACCTCGACTTCTTCCACAGCGCCCCAGATCCAACTGCAGCCGGCTCCCTCCGCGGCCCGATAGTGATCCAATGTGGCTTCCACCGCGTCGGCGTTGAAGGGTTCTCCATCCTGGAAGGTCACCCCCTCGCGCAGGTGGAAGGTCCATTCGGTCGCATCGTCGTTGGGCTCCCAACTGGTGGCCAGCCCAGGGCCGAGCAGCTCAGCGGAGCCCGGTGTGTTCATGTACACCAGGTTCTCGTAGACCAGGTTCAGCGCTATTTGCTCACTGTTGACAGCATAGGCCGGATCCAGGTCGATGAACTGCTGCCACATGATGGACGTGATAACCTGTGGCTCACCCGCCGGTTCGGTCGCTGCCGGGGGCTGGGTTGCCTCTGGGGGTGCGGTAGGCTCAGGGCCCTCCGTTCCAGATGGCGGGGTAGCGGGCTGCGCACATCCGCCCACCACAAGGGCGAGCAGCACCACCGCCGTGATCGCAAGCCAGAATCGTCTTAACATCTTTCGTCCTCCTTGTTTGGCTTCATAATCGTGTCAGCACCTAGCAAGACAATGCGAATATGTAGTCGCTTGCATCACCTCCTTCTACCGTCGTTCCACCGCCGCGCAAACACACGCTTCCAGTACACGCACTCGCCTGTCACGTGCGCACCGACCTTCCTACGATCCCTCCGCCATCAGTTCTTCGATCGGTCGGTAGTGGATGTCGAAGCCGAAATACCGTGGGCCGGCTGCTTTGTTCAGCCCAAACTCAGTGCGGAAGGCTTCTAGGCCTTTCATCCCCACCGCCACGATAGGGTCACCCTGTTTGATTTGCGAATTGGTGGTGCCTTCGCCGCTGTCCTTGTACACCAAGCTTACGAGGTCAGGGCTGCAGATCCACGGTTCGCCGTTCAGCCACGAAACGTGGTTCTCGTTCTTGAACCACACATCTAGGGTCTGACCCTTGTACTTGCCGGTTCCGTTGACGTGGGTGGTGCCGTACATGTAGCCGCCGCGGTCCTCCCACTCCTTGCCTGTGACCGACCCTTCAAAAAGGCGCCAACCACCAGTGACTTTCAATGCTGCGTCGATGGGATCGTCACTTGTGGTCCGTGCCTGTCGCATAGCTTGGCCGATGGCAAGGCATTTGGTGAGGGTCCCGTGGACAAGTACCTCTTTCATCTCACGAGCCAGAAGGGGCGTGCCGGCCATGGTTGTGCTTCCGTAGGCCGCGACCGCCAGCATCTTGCCGATCCGCTCGAACATGTGAGAAGAGACCGCATACTTGACAATCGTGACATTGCCCCACTTGTCAACACTGGCCACAGGCCAGCTGTTCTTGCCATAAAGGTACGTTGTGGCTTGCATCTCCTCAGGGACTGCGCGGCCGGCATAATCACCGTCGACTACCGGGATTCCCAGACGCGCGCCAGTGACCAGCGGGGCGGGCGAATTGCCGGCTCCGATCTCCGCCGCCACCAGGCACCCGATAGGCTTGCCCAGGTAATCGCCCAACTCCTTGATAACTTCCGCCATAGCCTCGTCGCCGAATCTGCGGACAAGGCCCAGGCGCTCAATCTCCCCCTGGGTGTCTGGGGACACAGGGGCGATGGATCCCATCCCATAGGGCGTCACTGTCCACACGTCGTCGGGGATCTGAGATGCGTCCACCCACTCCGGCGTGATCCCGTCTTCCAGGGCTCCCTTGAGCATGCGCCGTCCCCAATCGGGACTACCCCCGCCGCCAGTGCCTAGAAACAGACAGCCTAAGATGAAGTCCTCACAGTCTTCCGGACTCCGCAGCTTTCCACTCGGCATTCTACATGTCCTCCCCTATGCGTTGATTTCCTCGTTCTGATCTGGCCAACAGCGGCCAGATTGCTCTGGAAGCATGGCCAGCAAACAAGCGTGCCTCAGTGGCCAAGTACGCCTGGGCTCATAGAAATACTCCAGCCTTAGGCCTGCCAGGTGATGGAGCCAATCGTGGGCTACGAACGCTGGCTTGACTAGATAGAAATGCTGCCGGGGATCTGAGGTCACCAGGGCGTGGTGTATGTTTTCGCGCACGATGGGCAAATGGGGCTCCCAGTCAGGATCTCTTCCTCTCAGAATCCATTACACCGCTTGTCGGAAAGGCGACACATCCTGGGACAACATGATATCACTCATCGAGACAGAGTGCAAATCCCACGAATGCCGGTCGGGGAAGAACCAGTCTCGGGCTCGCAGCGGGCTCACGCAAGCTGGGTCGGAAGCCACACGCGGCGTCAGTTGCGAAGGTTCGCAAAACGCAAGAGTGTCTTGTCCGGCGCTCAGCAGCCCCCATTCGGGGTTGCCTCAGGGTGGTCGACCTGGCGAAAGTAGCCGACCGGAAGGTACATCGACGCAGGGCCTGCCTGGGGCCTCACCTCGAGCATCCCCGCTTGACAACGCGCGCGCGCCGGCGTATAGTGCCGCCTGGTCGAGTCCACAGCTTGCGCAGCGTGCCGGATGAGACATGATGTGCCAAAGGAGGTTCTTGTCGTGGAAGTTTTCGAAGCTATCAGGAATAGAAGAAGCATCAGGAGATTCACCGATCAGCCCTTGCCGAAGGAGGCACTGGACACGCTCCTCGAAGCTGCCAGATGGGCTCCCTGCGGCGGCAATCTGCAGAGGTGGAGGTTTGTAGTTGTCACGTCACCGTCAACGAAAAAACTGATGAAGAAGTTCGCGCCAGGCATATTCGACATGCCTGCCGCCTTCATCGTGGTCTGCGTGCAGATCGTCCAGGGCAAGCATCACCGGGACGAAGCGACCTACATGGCTGACTGCTCGATGGCGGCCGAGAACATTATGCTCCAAGCTCATGCCATGGGCATTGGCACATGTGTAGCGCTCTCCTATGCCAAGATTGCGATCAGAAAGATCCTCAACATCCCCGAAGACGTAGACCCGATGCTACTGATCACGTTGGGCTACCCTGCCGAGGCGCCGGAAACGCCGCCGAAGCTAACATTGCCTGAGATTGCCTTCTCAGACGAGTACGGCAAGGAGTGGAAGTGATGGCCGAGCGCATGGTCATTTCCGAAGAGAACTTCTATGAGCTACTCTCGTTTATGGTAACTAGCGCCCATCTATCTATTGAAGAGCCGGAGCTCTACGGCAGCTTTCGCCTCATTGACGGGGCCTGCAGACTCATCGAATTCGCGCTCGAAAGCGGGCAACTGCGGGACGAAGACTTCGTCCGCGAGTTCAAGGAATATGCTGATGCCAGGAAGCACTCGATGATGACCGACGAGCCAGGCTACGTATGGTTTCTCGAGGAGGCGACCGGAAAGCTGGCAGAAGAGCTCAAGCGACAGGCTACGGAGCAATAGCCAAACGGCCTGCGACTCCTTATGCCTGAAGTGCGACTATGCATTCTATGTGAGATCCACCGTCAAGGCCTCTTTGCTCGTCGGGGATTGCCAGCCAGCGACTCCGGGCCGCGCCTCCAACGAGAGGCGTCCCCTACTCCGGACTGGTGTGCTACTCCTCTCAGTATCCGACGATCTCCTTCTCGGGAGGCATGGGGTAGGTCCGCTTGCTGTGAGTCAGGCCGATGTCGGCCAGTGCCTCAGCCACCTTCAAGTTGAGTATCCCGGGATCGATTACCGGCACATCACTGATCCCTTCTTTCCTCAAGCCCTCTTCGACCGCTCTATCCAGACCGATCATGCCGGTGCAGCCGAAGATCAGGACATGAGCTCCGTCCTCTGTAACCGCCTTTACCGCCTGCTCAATCATGGCCGGGATCGTCCGGGCCTGATCATCCAGCTCCAGCACCGGTATGTTCACCGACCTCACTGAAGCCAGGCGCCGCTCCAAGCCCATCTCCAGGGCCTGTCGCTCGAATTGAGGGATCCGGCTGTCGAGGATGGTGATCACAGAAAACCTGTGGCCCAGCATGGCCGCGATGTGCATGGAGGTGCAAGCGGGCCCCAGCACGAGTGTGGAAACCTTCTCCCTGGCTGCGGCAAGTCCGGGGTTCGCCATGCAGTCCAGGAGTATAGCGTCCATCCCGTCTCGCTCAGCCTGCACGGCCTTCGAGACGATGTCGGGGACGGCCAGCGCTTCGTCGTAGCTCGACTCGATAGCAGCCGGCCCCTTGTCCAGGTAGACCACGCTCAGATCCGTGTCCGCCCGAGCGCCCGCTGAATATTGGGCCAGGGTGACGGCCTCAAGCTCCTTGTCGATGCCCGGCGTTATCACTCGGATCAGCTTGCCTCGCGTCCCGGCGGCGCGCTGTGGCCGCGCGGTTACGACTGCCGAGCGCGCGCCTCCCTGCGCGTCGTAGCCGATGATATCCTTCTTGGGCGGAGCAGGATAGGTCCTCTTGCTGTGCGAAAGGCCGATGTCAGCCAGCGCCTCCGCTACCTTCAGGGCAACGATCGCGGGATCGACTACGGGGACGTCGGCAATCCCTTGTTGCCTTAGACCGTTTTCGACCTCTTCAGCCAGCCCAGTCATCGCCGTGCAGCCGAAGACGATGACATGAGCACCGTCCTGCCTGATTGCTCTGAGCGACTGGTCTACGAGTGCGCCCACGGTTCTCTCCCGGTCACCTAGCTCCAAGACCGGTATGCTCACCGCCCTCACCGATGCCAACTGCCTCGACAGACCCGCGTTCGCAGCATGGTTCTCAAAAGCAGGGGTGTCTGCATCGAAATTCGACATCAGCGAGAAGCGGTGGCCCAGCATGGCAGCGATGTGCATGGAAGTGGCAGCCGGCCCGATGATGGGAATGGATACCATCTCGCGGGCCGCTTCAACGCCGGGATCATCCATGCAGTTGATGATCACGGCGTCCACTCCCTCTCTCTCAGCCTGCACGACCTTGGCCACGGTGTCAGGTACCGCGAGCGCTGACTCGTAGCTTGACTCGATGGACACTGGCCCAACGTCCAGGGCAACGGCGCTCAGCTCCACGTCTGGCCGAGCCGCCAGCGACAACGCGTCCAGGGCTTGTTCTCTGAGTTGCGTGGCGACTACGGGCGCTACTACTCTGATCTTCATACTTCGAGTTCTCCTTCTCGACTGGACAACTGTACATGGCCTCTTGGCACGGCTAGCCCGGCGGGTATCTGTCAGAACACTTGCTGTTCCCGGGGCGGTATGCAAGGCTTCCCTTCACTCCGACACGTAAGAAGGCCGCGAAGCCGTGGCTGAGGCCGCCAGGGGCCGGCTAAGTTCGGTTGGCTCCTCCTCGGCAATTCACCTCTACTACGAGATCCTCGATCGGTCGATACTCTATGTCGAATCCGAAATAGCGCGGGCCGGTACATCCGTTGAGACCGAACTCGGTCCGAAAAGCTTCCAGACCCTTGATCCCCAGCGCAACTAGCTCATCGCCTTGTTTGATGTCCGTGTTGGTGATCCCTTCGCCAGTGCGCGCCCGCACGAAGGTGACCATGTCAGGGCTGCAGATCCAAGGCTCGCCGTTCAGCCAGGATACGTGGTTCTCGTTCTTGAACCACACATCTAGTTTCTGTCCTTCGTACTCCCCGGTCCCCCTGACGTGAGTCGTTCCGAACATGTAGCCGTCTCGATCCTCCCAATCCTTGCTGGCGACTACCCCTTCAAACAAACGCCAACCGTTCGCGCTCTCCACGATGGCGTCAATAGGGTCCTCACCTCTCTCGAGAGCCTGGCGCCTCGCCCGACCCATGGCCAGGCACTTGCTCAACGTGCCTCGGACGAGCACCTCCTTCATCTCGCGAGCTGGGATGGGGGTGATCGCTGTCGAGGCATCGCCGAAGGCGGCCAGCGCCAGATGCTTCCCCAATCGTTCCCCGATGCGAGGATTCGCGCAAGTCTTGACAATGGTGATGTTCCCCCATCTGTCTACGGCAGTGAAAGGCCAGATATGCTTGCCGTACAAATGGGTGGTGGCCTGGATGTCTTCTGGGACCGCTCGACCAGCATAGTCGCCGTCAACCACCGGGATCCCAAGACGTCCCCCCACGACCAGCGCATCTGGGGTATTGCTGGCCCCCGGTTCGAAGGACACTGCGCAGCCGAAGGTTACGCCCAGGTAGTTCTCTAGCTCCCTCACAGCCTGGATCAGTGCATCGTCGCCCATTACATCCACCAACCCCATCGCCTCGATCTGGCCGAGGGTTTCGTCCGAGATCGGGGCGATGGATCCCGTCCCACAAGGGTTGACGCTCCACACTTCGTCAGGAATGTCGTCGGCATCGACCCAGCCTAGACTGACGCCATCGGCGAGGGCTTTGCTCAGGACCCTCATGCCCGTTTCAGGGCTGCCTCCCCCTCCGGTTCCCAAGACCAAGCAGCCTTGGAGAAAATCCTCACAGTCTTGTATCGTCTTCAAGCTACCGCGCGGCACTGTAAATGACCTCCTCTCACTCTCTATCTCCAACTTGTATGTCCGCGAATTTGTGGCTGATCCCGCAGCGACACCGAGGCGATCAAGAGGGGGGCGACGGTGCCCACCAACTCGTGCGCGGATGCTAGGGCGACCACGGCCTCGAACCAGGGGCACGATCGCGCTGCCCACATATATCGCAACTTGGCCGCACAGTATACCGCGGCTCCCGCGTGGGGTCAACCTTAGACAAGGAGGAGTGGGGCAAAGGCGCGACCGCCAGGGCTCCACCAGTTCCTCGACGGAGCGCCGAAGGTTGCCTGCGGAGGTCCAGGCAAGGTGATGGCTGCGTACCTTAGCCGGCGCAGGGGCTGGGGAGAGCGCCGCGCGGGGATTGCCGCACCAGCTAAGGGTGCTTCCTGACCCATTGCCGCCTCCGGCTCAGAGCACCGTCGTTTCCAGCCCTTTTCAAGGCGTGCCCCATGTGTGGTGCGTGTGTAAGACTGTTGCTACCAGACTGGGGGCCTCTGAACAGGCCTGCCCCTTCTCGCAAGGCGGTACGCTGAAACCATCGAGGTTGCACGTCGTCGGAGTCTTCGGCGGGGCGAGGATCCCTAATAGAGAATCTTGGCGCCAAATCGAAGCCATGGTATAGTGCGGCTACCAGATTGGGTATATCGGTATGTGGCGGGATGACCGGTGGGCTGCTGACCAGCATGGCTTGGCGTGACCGGCCACGTCGATGTGGGCTGGTCCGCCTTCTCGTTTTCATCGGCGAGCTGGCAGGACTGGCTCAGAGCTAGGGCCTCGTTGCAGGGCAGAGTGAGCACACGGAGGGAAGGCAGCGATGAGATTCGAGAAAGCCGAGGAGTTGATTCGCGAGTTCAAGCAGGACCGCTACACGTACGGCACTGGCGTGCTGAATCAGGTCGGCAGGGTGGCGAGCGAACTGGGTAACAGGGCGGCTCTGGTCCATCCCAGTCACGCGGGGTCTGAGGCACTGGCCAGGATCGTGGTCGAATCGATGGCCGAAGCCGGGGTAGAGCTATTGGGTCAGGTCAAAGGGGCTGCTGCGAACGCACCTCGGCAGGATGTCTACCGCATCGCCATGGATCTCAAGGAGCTGAACCCGGATGTGATCGTCTGCCTGGGGGGTGGGAGTACGATCGATGCGACCAAGGCCGCCGAGGTCCTGCGCAGCCTGGGCGGGGAGATCGCGGACTACTTTGGGTCCGGTCGGGTCACCGACGGGCTGAGAGTCTCCGGAACGTCCCTGACGCCTCTGGTGGCTGTTCAAACGGCAGCGAGTTCCGCAGCTCATCTCACCAAGTACTCCAATATCACGGATCTCTCCAAAGGGCAGAAGAAGCTGATTGTCGATGAGGGCATCGTCCCCACACGGGCTGTCTTTGACTATGGAGTCACGACTTCCATGTCGCCTGCATTTACCGCTGACGGTGCCTGGGACGGCCTCTCGCACTGTTTGGAGGTACTGTACGGGGCCGTGGGACATGCCAACTATGAGAAGGTCGAGGAGGTTGCCAGAGAGGGCATCGGCCTTGTCGTAGAATACGCGGAGCGGGCGGTCACTAACCCTGAAGATGCGGAAGCCCGTTCAGCCCTCGGATACGCTACTGACCTGGGAGGGTACGCCATAATGTTGGGTGGCACCAGCGGGCCACATCTCACCAGTTTCTCCCTGGTGGACATCCTCAGTCACGGGAGGGCCTGCGGCATTCTCAATCCCTACTACGCGGTGCTCTTCGCACCACAGGTGGAGACGCCCTTGCGCATGGTGGGCAGGCTCTTGCGGGATGCCGGTTTCACCGAGGTTGACCTGGATGCGCTGGCGGGACGCAGACTGGGAGTGGCTGTCGCCAGAGCGATGATGGCCTTGAGCGAGCGGGTTGGTTTCCCCACCACTCTGGGAGAAATCGACGGCTTCTCCACCGAGCACATCCAGCGGGCACTGACGGCGGCCAAGGATCCCCAGTTGCGGATGAAGCTCGAGAACATGCCCGTGCCGCTGAGCCCCGCCATGGTGGATGAGTACATGGGCTCGGTCCTTGAGGCCGCCCGCGAGGGTGACCTGAGCCTGGTCCGGAACGTGCGGTGGCCACCCGCGCCTTAATTTGGGCGTGGCACCATGGGGCCCTCTTGATGTGCGGGAAATGAAAGTCAGGCTGGCCAACGGTGAAGTGGGGCGATAGGTACCTAGCCCAGGCGCTTCCCTGAGGCGGGTACCTACCGCTTCGGAAGGCATGCTCCTTGGCCGAGAGGCGATGAGCGGAGCCGCAACTATATCGGTGGCTCACCTTGCGCACACCATTTACTACGGCTCACCGATACGCTCACGGAACAGCCGCGCGACCCCAGTCCCTTCTTAATGTTGCCTCTCAGACCCAGTTAGCCTGCGTCTTTGCAGGAAGGCGAAGAAGCGATTATCGCCACCCATGCTGCTTGGCCGGTCGTGCGGTGTTGCGCTGCCCGTGATGGGTCCGCTACAATGATCCAGCCCCAGCTTGCGAAGCTTGCCGTGCTTGGTGTCGTTGAGACTGCGGGGGAGGAGAGAAGGTAGCCATGAGCGAAGTGCAGAAGATCCGGACGGCCTGTCGTGGTTGTCATGGGGGCTGCGGCGTCATCGCCTATGTCGAGGGTGGCAGGGTCACCAAGGTAGAGGGAGATCCTGCATCACCGATCAGCCATGGGACGATGTGCGCCAAGGGGCTGGCGGTCACCCAACTGGCCTATCATCCCGATCGGGTCCTCTATCCTATGAAGAAGGGCGACAGGGGATGGGAGCGAACATCGTGGGATGAAGCGTTGGACACCATCGTCGGACGGTTCAAAGCCGTCATACAAGAGCACGGACCGGAAGCTATCGTTATTGGCCAAGGGACTGGAAGAGACTATGAGAGCTTTCTCTATCGGTTTGCCAACCTTCTGGGCACACCCAACGTGCTAACCGCTGGCCACATGTGTTACGTCTCCCGGGTGGGGGCAACCCTGATCACCTGTGGGAATCTGCCGGTCTGTGATTATGAGGGTCAGCCCAAATGCATCGTAGTCTGGGCCAATCGCGTGCTGCTGACCAATCCAGACGAATACAAGGGGGAAGCCTTCTGGAGGGCCTGCCAGAAAGGGTGCAAGCTAGTTGTCATAGATCCTCGAAAGGGCTTCCTCGCCAACAGAGCTGACCTGTGGCTCCAGCTACGCCCGGGCACAGATGCGGCCTTGGCCATGGGGTTCCTCAACGTGATCATCGAGGAAGGGCTTCACGACGAGGAGTTTGTGAAAGACTACGTCCACGGATGGGCCGCCTTCGTCAAGCGGGTCCAGGAGTATCCCCTGGAGCGGGTAGAAGACATCACCTGGGTGAAGAAGGAACTGATCCAAGAGGCAGCGCGGTTGTACGCCACCATAAAGCCCGCCTGCATTCAGTGGGGAGTGCCCATCGAACAGACCATCAACTGCACGGACGCCAACCGTCTGCTGACAGCGCTCATGGCCGTAACCGGCAATCTGGATGCCCCTGGGGGAAACGTCTTCTTTGTGCCGCCGCCGGTAAGGACGGTCTCGGAGTTCGCTCGTCACCAAGACCTTGCCCCTGAGCAGAGGAAGAAGCGACTGGGTGGGGAACAGTACAAGCTCGCCTCCCGAGTAGCCCTCGTCACACCCAAGATGGTCTGGGATGCCATTCTGACTGGAGACCCCTATCCCGTCAAGGCTGGGTTGCTGTGTGGCACCAATCCTGTGATAACCAGGGCGAACTCCAGGGAGGTACGGGAGGCCCTGACCAGGCTAGAGTTCCTAGCGGCGGTCGATTTCTTCCTCACCCCGACCGCGGAGCTAGCCGACATCTTCCTGCCCGCCGCCACCTGGCTGGAGCAGGACTACGTCGGGGATTTCTGGAAGAGACATGGTTATGTCGTGGCCAGGCAGAAAGTGGTCGAAATAGCGGAGTGCTGGCAGGATCACAAGATCTTCCAGGAGCTGGGGAAGAGAATGGGACAGGAGGCACACTGGTGGGACACGCTGGAGGACGCCCTCAGCTACATGCTTGAGCCATCAGGGTTGACCTGGGACGAGTTCAAGAAGAGTGGGTACCTCCAGGGTGAAATGCGGTATCGCAAGTATCAAGAGAGGGGGTTCTCCACCCCCACTGGGAAAGTTGAGCTGTACTCAACCGTCCTCGACAAATGGGGGCACGATCCTCTTCCCTGTTATAGAGAGATCCCCGAGAGCCCCGTCTCCCGGCCCGATCTCCTGGATCGCTATCCGTATATCCTCAATGCAGGTCTGAGGACTCCTGTCTTCTTCCACTCAGAACACCGGATGATCCCGTGGCTGAGGGAGATCAGGCCCGACCCCAGGGTGGAGATCCATCCTGAGACGGCGAGAGCCCATGGGATAAAGGAAGGGCAATGGGTCTTCATAGAGACGGCCAGGGGGCGGATAAAACAGCGGGCCAGGTTGAACGCTGGCGTCGATCCCAGGGTCATCGTGGCCGAGCACGGGTGGTGGTTCCCCGAGCTGAAGGACCCGGGTCATGGCTGGGATATCGCAAATGTCAATATGCTTACCGATAACGATCCAGCCGGGTATGATCCGGTAATGGGCTCTACGAACCTGAGGGTCCTGTTGTGCGCCATATCGCCTGCTGACGGCCGACAGGAGGGATAGGATGGGCAAGGTCTCGCTGGTCGTCTTCCAGGACGATTGTGTAGGTTGCCACGCCTGTGAGCTTGCCTGCAAGCAGGAACACTCGCTCGATGTCGGCCCCAGGCTGATAAGGGTGATGGAGAAGCCACCAGTTTATGTCCCCATCTATTGCCACCATTGTGCGAAGCCGCCCTGTCGGGAATCGTGCCCGGTCGAGGCCATCTCCAGAGATGACAGGGGCGTTGTAGAGGTAGATGAGGAGCTGTGCATAGGCTGCAAAGCATGCATTGAAGCGTGCCCGTTCGGAGCCATGCAGTTCGATGAGGATAGTGGGGTGGCAGTGCAGTGCGACCTCTGCTCTGAAAGGTTGGAGCGGGGTCAGCAGCCCGCGTGCACTGCGGTGTGTCCCACTCGCTGCATACTGTGGGGCGGGATGCAAGAGATTTATGCAAAGATCGATGACCGGTTGTCAGCGCGGGGAGAGTAGAGCCAGCTGGTCGCTGGCACGCTGATGCCAGGGAGGGCCCGTGCATGTTTGCCATCGGCTACCTGAGGAGGCACCGACAGGTGCCAAGGCCCGGCCAGATACCTCGTGTTTTGCGACAGGCGCGGAACGCAGCCTCAACTTCAGGCAATCCGATTCTGTCACCGAGGGGAAGTGGTTTGCTTTGCCTTGAGGCATGCTCAGGCTCGCCAAGATGGAGGAAGAGCCAGAAGATGCTCCCGAATGAGCTCTGGCGTGGCTAGATCCTCCACCTTTCCGTCAGACATCCACACAAGAAGGGAGACTGAGGGTGCAGAGTGATCATCCGCTTGAAATCGTGCTCATCGGGGGGTTCCTGGGAAGCGGCAAGACAACTCTCCTCAAACGGCTCTTGGACTGGGAGATTGCTCAAGGGTCCAAGCCGATCGTGATCATGAACGAATTCGGCGAGCTCGACATCGATAGCCGCCTTATCGACAGCGGTCAGATCGAGATCAGACGGCTCTCCGGGGGCTGCATTTGCTGCGACATGAGATTGGCGCTCACGAACACTCTTGAGGATCTGGCCCAGAAGTCGCCCGGCGCTCACGTCTATCTAGAGACCACCGGTGTCGCCGACCCGGCCGGGGTGCTGGAGGCCATCGCTCCGGTGGCCATGAAGGGCAGGATCGTCATCAAGAAGGTGATGCTTGTCTACGATGCCAGCCTGGGTGAAGCCCTCCAGGAGGACCAGTACACAGCCCAACGCCAGCTTCTCATGGCTGATGTTATACTGATCAACCGCTGTGACACGGTCAGCCCAGACGAGGTCGAGACGGCGGTCAAGCAGGCAACCCAGCTCAAGCCCGATGTGCCTCTCTACCGCACGGCTTACTGCGACGTTGACCCGGCCGAGTTGCTAACCGGCGACAGCGCGGCTGAGTATCCGGCGGCGTCGCCGCCCAGCACCGACAACTATCGCAGTCTGGCCTTCGTCGTCGACAAACCCTTAGGCCGCAACTGCCTTGAGGGCTGGCTGAGCAGCTTGCCCAGCGATGTGCTGCGGGTCAAGGGCTTCGTGCGACTGGCCGACGAAGAGGGCCTTTGGGAGGTTCAGGCCGTGCGGCAGCACCATACCATACTCCCTTTTGACTCCTTAGCTCGCCAGCGCTCGGTGTTGGTGGCTGTTGCCCATCCCCAGGGCGCAGACAGCCTGATGAGTGGGTTGGAGGAATGCGCCGAGGAGAGGTAGTTTGTCCTCCAACGGGGGTGTCCAGGCTTGTGGCCCGCTCGGGAAAGCCGAACAGAAAGGCCCTCTGCGTTTGTGTGGCCTGTAACCCCGATCGGTGTGCTCGCGGCGTCTCTCCGGGTCGGGCTTGAGGGACTGAGGCTGCACCTTTCATCCACCCTCCCGGGCGCGGACAAGGAGGCGAGACAGCGCAGCCTGCGCAGCCACCAGAGCAAAAACCGCGCTGCTGTAGAGGAGGTAGAAGGCGTGCAAGCCAGCAGCGGCCATGCCGAATGCTGTCCCCCCTGTCGCCAGAAGAAGCGATGCAGATCAGCGTTTAGCAATCCCACCACGGCCAGACAGAGCAGCGTACCCGCACACGCCAGGGCCACCACCATGCGGCCTGCCTATCCGAAAAACGTCTGTGAACTTGACCCATGGCTCCCTCCTGACAGATGCTGAGAGGACCTGGTATAGGTGCTCACTTTTCGACTGAAAACAGTTCAGTTCTGAACTGCACGTGTCGGTCAGAAAGAAGTACTTGACATGGGTTCGAATATGTGGTAAAATAGGGATGAGAGCGCTCTCAGGAAGCCTTGGCGATTTGTGGTTGAGTGAGGCACAAAGGGCTTTTTTGTAGTTGGTGAGTGGGAGCGCTCCCACGAGGGGCGGATGTCGCTCACACTGGAAGAAGTGGCTCGACTGGCAGGCGTTTCTCGTTCTACTGTTTCCCGTGTTGTCAACGAGCATCCGAGCGTTAGCACGGAGACGCGGCGACGGGTGTGGGAAGCTGTCCGGGAGTCCGGGTACCAACCGCACGCGGTCGCGCGTAGCCTGGTGACGAAACGTACGCAGATCATCGGGATAGTTATTCCCGAATTAGTGACAGCCCTCTTCACCGACCCCTTCTTCCCCATTCTGCTGCGAAGCGCGACGGAGTCGTGCAACGAGCACAGGTATCAACTCATGCTGTCGTTGTTCTCCTCGTCGGCTGACCGGAAGGAGATGTATGAGCGCTTGGTGGGCAACGCCTACCTGGATGGCGTGATTGTGGCTTCGTCTGCGCTGGACGATCCCCTCATTCCCGATCTGCTACGTGATGGAGTCCCCTTCGTGTGCGTGGGGCGTCACCCCGATCCGCGGGTTCGTTCTGTGGACGTTGACAACATAGGCGGGGCACGGATGGCGGTGGATTATCTGATCCGCCTGGGGCATCGGCGTATTGGTGCGCTGACGGGCCGCCTGGACACGGCACACGGGCAGGATCGCCTGGAAGGCTACCGTCAAGCGCTGACGACCCACCAAATCCCGTTCAATGGAGACTTGATCGTCGAGGGGGACTTCACGGAGAGCAGCGGGACGATCGGCGTGCAGCGCCTGCTGCCAGCCGATCCCAGCGCGGTCTTTGTGGCCAGCGATACTATGGCGGTTGGCGCGCTCAGGGCGCTTCGTCAGGCGGGCTTGGAGGTTCCCCAGGACATTGCGCTGGTCAGTTTCGATGACATCCCTGTGGCCTCAGCGATAGAGCCGCCGCTCACAACCGTGCGCCAGCCTATTGGGCGGCTGGCTGCTCTGGCTGTGGAGACGCTCGTTGACCTGATCGAGCATCCGGGCTCCGGCCCTCAGCGGATCGTGCTGCCGACCGAGCTGGTCATTCGCGAGTCATGCCGTGAGAAGGGGGTGATGCCATAGACAGGTATAGAGAGGTCCCTTGGCCAGGTAGTCTATGATTGCTCATGATAAGGAGGGAAGATGTTTGCCAAGAAGACTCTGTTGACGGTCGTAAGTCTCCTAATGGTGATGGCCATGGTGCTGCCGGCGTGTGCACCCACTGTCGCGCCCCCGCCTGAGGCCACTACCCCACCCCCGCCTGAGGCAACTACCGCCCCCCCGCCTGAGGCCACGACGCCACCCCCGGCGGCTACCAAAGAGCCTACGGCGGTCGTTTACGAACGGAGCGAAACCCTCTACACCAGCGGAAAGCAGTGGGGTCCTCCGTCGAACTGGAACCCGGTCATGACCTGGGCGTATGCCATGGGGACGGTCGGGTTCTGCTACGAGACGCTGTTCCTGTATGACCCTCTCGCGGACGAATTCATCCCCTGGCTGGCGGAGAGTGGGTCGTGGACGAGCGACACTGTGTATGAGGTGACGCTCCGCGAGGGCATCAACTGGACCGATGGCGAAGCGCTCACAGCTGACGATGTCGTGTTCACCTTCGAGCTCGGCAAGTTCCCTACAGTTCCCTACGCCACGCTGTGGGACTGGTTGGAGAGTGTCGAGGCGGTTGGTGACCTCGGCGTGAAGTTCACCTTCTCTGCTCCTAACTACCAGGAATGGGCCTTCTTGCTGTACCAAACGGCGATAGTGCCCAAGCACCTCTGGGAGGGCAGGACGGAGGAGGAGGTCGCCACCGGAGCCAATGAGAACCCTGTGGGCACCGGCCCCTACTTGTTTGAGACATATAGCGAAGATAGAATGGTATGGGTTAGAAACGACAACTGGTGGGCGATAGACCTGCTCGGCAAGTCGGTCGCCCCCAAGTACATCGTGGACGTCGTCAACAGCAGCAACAACGTTGCTCTGGGCTTGCTGCTGCAAGGCGGCCTCGATCTCAGCAACAACTTCCTCCCCGGTGTGGCATCGCTGAGAGATCCGGGTAGGGGCTACGGTATTGAGACGTATTTCCCGGAGGCCCCCTACATGCTGTCTGGGAACACGGCTTGGCTGGTCTTGAACCTGACGAAGCCGCCGATGGATGATCCGCAGTTCCGCCGGGCGGTGGCCTTTGCCATCGACGTGGACAAGATCGTCAACGTGGTCTATGGGAGCATTGTGAAGGAAGCCAGTCCAACCGGCTTGCTTCCCAACTGGGAGAAGTACATCGACCAGGCGGTGGTGGACGAACTGGGCTTCAGCTACGATCCAGTTGAAGCCAAGGCGATTCTGGCCGCGGCCGGATACGAGGATGTGGACGGTGACGGATTCGTGGAAGCGCCCGATGGCTCCAAGATCGAGCTGTCCATCATCGTCCCCAACGGCTGGACGGACTGGATGGAGTCGATCAGGGTCATCGCTGAAGGGGCCCAGGCAGTGGGCATCAACCTCACTCCTGACTTCCCGGACTACGGTGCACTGGTGGATGCGCGCAGCAGCGGGACCTTCGATATGCTGATCAACAACGACAAGCAGGTCAGCAACACCCCGTGGACGTACTACGACTATGTCTTCCGCTTGCCCATCCTCGAGTCGCAGACCACGACCAACTTCGGAAGGTACGAGAATCAAGAAGCCTGGGCTCTGGTGCAGGAGCTGGACAGGACCGCGGTGGATGATGTCGAGGGTATGAAGGCCATCATCTCCCAACTCCAGGAGATCCACCTCACGGATTTGCCTATCATTCCGTTGTGGTACAACGGCATGTGGGCCCAGTGGTCCAATGCAGTCTGGACGAACTGGCCAGGGTCGGGGGAAGACGCCGCTCACTACACGCCTGCTACTTGGAATCAGTATTGGAACATGACCGCGATACTCATGCTCACGGAGTTGCAGCCGGCACCGGCAGAGTAGGTCGGTTGGAGCTGGCGCAGTAGGACTGTCCAAGCACCGCCCCTCCCTCCTAGCCTGCGGGAGGGGCGGTGTTCTTGCAGCCTTACTGTAGGGAGGAACTGGCGTGAAACGCTACTTCGGAAGAAAAGTCCTCATTTACATCCTGACGTTTTTCCTGGCGGTGACCATCGATTGGCTGATCCCGCGCTTCATGCCCGGCAATCCTATTCGGACCATGCTGTCCAGGGCCCAACTGCATGCGGGGGCCTATGAGGCGATCTACAATTACTACGCAGGCTTGTTTGGGCTGGACCTACCGATCTGGCAACAGTATCTCAATTTCTGGAAGGCCCTTTTTCACGGCGACCTCGGAACAAGCGTGCTTCTGTTTCCGCAGCCGGTGACGAAGGTCATCATGAACGCCGTGCCCTATGACGTCTTTCTTCTGCTGCCATCGATACTACTGAGTTGGCTTGCGGGGAACTGGTTCGGCGCTTTCGCGGCGAGATCCAAATGGCTGGACAATACCATATCGCCGCTGGGGTATATCCTCACCGCGACTCCCTATATGTGGCTCGGGATCTTGCTCGCCTGGACGTTCGGGATAGTACTGGGCATTCTTCCGATTTCGGGGGCTTACAGCTACGCCTTGCGGCCTCACCTCTCATGGGTCTTTCTCGGGAGCCTCCTGCAACACTGGTTCCTACCCTTTGCCTCCCTGTTTCTGGTAGGGTTCGGCGGTTGGGCCATTGGCATGAGGAATATGATCATTTATGAACTCGAGGCGGACTACTCTCACTATCTGGAAGCTCTTGGGGCGCCGAGGAGGCTGGTCAGGCAGTACGCGTTCAGAAACGCGATGCTTCCCCAACTCACCGGGCTGGCGCTTCAGCTCGGTGTCATCGTGTCCGGTGCCCTCGCCACAGAGATCGTGTTCTCGTACCCTGGGATCGGCTACCTGATCCTGGGGGCCATTCAGAACAAAGACTACTTCCTGATCCAGGGATGCTTTCTCTTTATCATCATCGCCGTGTTGCTCGCCAATTTCGCCATTGACATCGTTTATGTCCTGGTGGATCCGAGAACGCGGACAGGGATGCTAGGTGAAGCAGCATGACAGATTTGAAAAAGAGAAGTGAGATCCTGTACTTCGCTCTGAGGAACAACAAGCTGCGGATTGGGTTGGCTGTCGTTCTGTTCTTTCTCGTACTTACGTTCGTTGGGCCGCTGCTTACAGACTACGGGCCCTATGAATACGTGGGGCCGGCTTCTCAGCCACCATCATCCGAATACTGGTTCGGAACCACGACATTCGGACAGGACGTCTTCACCCAGTTTGTACTCGGCCTCAAGGCGACATTCCTGGTTGGGATTGTCGGTGGAGGACTTGGGACCCTCATAGGGGTACTCGTTGGTTTCAGCGCCGGGTATCGTGGCGGTGTCATCGACGAAGTACTTAACATGCTCACCAACATCGTCCTGGTCATTCCCACCCTGGCCATCCTGCTGATCATAGCAGCGTATCTCACAGTCAGGGGCATTCTTGCGGAGAGTGTGTTCATCGGGTTTACTGCCTGGCCCTGGGCGGCAAGGGCCATCCGCGCTCAGACTTTTTCATTGCGCTCCAGGGATTTCGTTGATCTCGCGCGGCTGAGCGGAATGAAACCCTGGAAGATCATTTTCACAGAGATCGCCCCGAACATGATGTCCTATCTGCTGCTCGTCTTCATTCTTCAGTTTGGAGGGGCCATCCTCACTGCCGCCACACTGGATTTCATCGGACTCGGTCCGACGAATGCGGTTTCGCTTGGTCTGATGATGAATAACGCCGTCCTCTGGGGCGCTCTTATTCTGGGTATGTGGTGGTGGTTCGTTCCACCGGGTGCTGCGATCATGGCCATCGTAGGAGCGCTGTACGTCACCAACGTTGGACTGGACGAAGTCTTCAACCCGAAACTCAGGGAGATGTGAAAACGTGAGTCTACAAGTAGAGAATCTCCGAGTCTATTACCAAACCCTGAGAGGGGATGTCAAGGCGCTGGATGGCGCCACCTTCAGCATCGCGGATAGGGAAATCATGGGGCTGGCTGGCGAATCGGGCTGCGGGAAGAGCACGCTCGGCAACGGCTTGATCCTCTTGACCCCGCCCATGAGGTTCGTCGAGGGGCGCGTGACCATCGACGACGAAGAACTGCCCATCTGGGACATGGAAAGGATGGACGGCTTCAGGTTCAGGAAGATATCCATCATACCGCAATACGCCATGAATGCCATGAATCCGACGCGCAAGATCGGAAAGATGACCTCAGAGCTCCTGGAGTCTCGAAACGTGGACTCGAGAGCCACTCTGCCGGAGTTGGAGAGGAGACTTGATCTCGTTGAACTGACACGCGATGTGCTGAACATGTACCCGATTGAGCTGTCAGGCGGTATGAAGCAGAGAATGGTGATGGTCATCTCTACTCTGCTGAATCCTTCACTGCTGATTGCTGACGAGATCACCTCGGCACTTGATGTGTCCACGCAGAAGGCTGTCGCAGACATGCTGGTCGAATTCCGAGACCGTGAATTCGTGAAGAGCATGATGGTTATTACTCATGATATTTCGATACTATACCAGATTGCGGATAGCATCTTGATCATGTATGCAGGACAGCTGGCGGAGAAAGCCTCCACCGAGGTCATCATACACTCCCCCCGGCATCCGTATACGAAGCTGCTGATTTCGGCCCTGCCGAAAGTCGGGGTGAAGTATGCCGAGAGAAGGTTAGCAGGGATTCCCGGGAACCCCCCCCTGCTACTCGATCCTCCAGTGGGATGTCGTTTCAGAGAACGATGCCCCGTCGCGTTTGACAGGTGCCTGCAAGAGCCCCAGTTCATCGAAGTCGAAAAGGACCACTTCGTTGCTTGCTGGAAGGAGTTCGAAAGGGATGCTTAGGCTAGACAGAGTATCAAAGGTCTACAAGGTTGGAACCTTTGGCGGAAAAGAACTCCGCGCAGTAAGCGACGTCAGCTTCAATGTTGAGGATGGAGAGGTGGTTTCCCTGATCGGCGAAAGTGGGAGCGGAAAGAGCACTATCGGCAAGATGATACTACGTCTCATCTCCATAAGCTCCGGGGCGATATTTTTCGACGGGATGGATATCTCCACCCTCTCGGGAGGTGCGCTGAAGGAGTACTACCGGAAGGTACAGGGTGTATTCCAGGATCCTTTCAGCACCTACAACCCGATCTTCAAAGCCGATCGAGTCTTCAGAACAATCCACGAGGAGTTCTATCCGGGGGTCAAGGGCCGGGAATGGAACGAAAAGCTGGAGAGCTCATTAGAGGCTGTCGGTCTGAATCCCGAAGAGGTGTTGAACAAGTTCCCCCACCAGCTCAGTGGCGGGCAGCTACAACGTTTTCTCATCGCCCGCGCGCTGTTGCTGGACATTCAGTTTCTCGTGGCTGATGAGATCATCAGTATGCTCGATGCATCCACACGAATCGATGTTCTCAACTTGGTGGCAGACCTCAAGTCCCGTGGCCTATCTATCCTTTTCATCACACATGATCTCTCGCTGGGTTACTACATTAGCGAAAGAGCGGTGATTCTCCACAGAGGATGTGTGGTGGAGATGGGCTCGACAGAGGAAGTGTACTACAATCCGCTTCATCCATATACGAGAATGCTGATGGCTTGTGTCCCACGCCTGGATGAGAAGTGGCAAGACGTAGAGGTGGAACTGAAAGCACAGCAATCAGGAATCACCAGCGGCTGTGTCTATTACGAAAGATGCCAAGTTGCAGGCAAAGATGAATGTTGCGCCACAGAAAGGCCCGCGCTGAGAAAGGTGGAAAGTGATCATTACGTGGCCTGTGGCCAGTGCTAGGGAATGATGATGATGTTTGAAACGGAGTCAGTGTCTGGTGGGTTGTCGTCGGAAAGACAAAGGCGCATTCCGTGGTCTGGTGAATCATGTCGAGCATAGAGGTAGTAGGTTCTGGATTGCCCAACATTCCTTGGGAAGAGCGTCCTGATGAGTGCCATGACGTCGTCTGGCGCTCAGAGAGGAACCCCATCATTACGCGCGACGCGGTGCCAGGTGCGAACAGCATTTTCAACAGTGCCGTGGTGCCCTTTCAAGGCGGTTTTGCCGGCGTATTTCGCTGCGATGACACGGCCAGGGTCATGCAACTACATGCAGGCGTGAGCGGCGATGGCGTGGACTGGAAGATAGAGCCGAAGCGGATACGGTTCCAGAGTGAAGACGACGAGATCGCCGACTTCGTTTACGGCTACGATCCGCGTGTGTGCTGGCTTGAGGACAGGTATTACCTCACGTGGTGTAACGGCTATTACGGGCCCACCATAGGCGTGGGTTACACCCATGATTTCAAGACTTTCCACCAGATGGAGAATGCGTTCTTGCCGTATAACCGGAACGGTGTGCTTTTCCCTCGCCGGATAGGCGGGCAATTCGCGATGCTTAGCCGGCCCAGCGACAGGGGGCACACGCCCTTTGGTGACATGTTCTACAGTGAAAGCCCGGACATGATCCACTGGGGCCATCATAGGCACGTGATGTCTCCTGCGGGGGGCTGGCAGGCCACCAAAGTTGGAGCAGGTCCCACACCGATAGAGACGTCAGAGGGGTGGCTGCTGATCTACCACGGAGTGCTCACCTCGTGCAACGGGTTCGTGTACAGCTTTGGCGCGGCGCTAGTGGATCTGGAGAAACCATGGAAGGTGATTCACAGAACGCGGCCCTATCTGGTCAACCCGAGAGAGTACTACGAGTGCGTAGGTGACGTGCCGAATGTGACCTTCCCTTGCGCCGCGCTGTGTGATCCATCAACAGGGCGTCTGGCCATCTATTACGGCGGAGCAGATACGGTCACCTGTCTGGCCTTCGCGAAGCTTGACGAGCTAATCGATTTCATCAAAGAGAACTCCTTCTGAAGGAGCAAGACCAAGGTCTGGCGGCCAGGGTCATGGAAGAATGAATAAGCCTCTTTCCGGAGCTGCGGGACCAACGGGAGAAGGTGTCACCCTGCGCATCCTCGCCAAGACGATCGACCATTCCCTGCTTCATCCTACCATGACGGATGAGGAGATACTGAAGGGGTGCGCACTGGCCAGGACGTATGATGTGGCCACGGTGTGCGTCAAGCCATATGCCGTCAGTGTGTGCCGTGAGGCACTGGCTGGGTCGGCGGTTGAGGTTTGCTCCGTAATCGGCTTCCCGCACGGCAACAGCCGCACAGACATCAAGGTGGCCGAGACGACTAAGGCGCTCACAGATGGAGCTACCGAGATAGACATGGTGATCAACATCGGCAAAGCCTTGGCTGGCCAGTGGGACTACGTCTCCGACGAAATCAAGGCTGTCAATGACATGTGCGTCGATCGCCATGCCATCCTCAAGGTGATCTTCGAGACTGACTATCTCCAAGACGAGCACATCATCAGGCTCTGCGAAATCTGCTCGCAGCACAAAGTGGCCTTCGTCAAGACGTCGAGCGGCTACGGATTCGTCAGGCAAGCGAACGGTCTATACTCCTATGTCGGAGCGATGGACCACAATCTGTCCTTGATGCGCGCCCATTGTGCGCCCGAGGTTCAGATCAAGGCAGCGGGCGGCGTGCGCACTCTCGACGATCTGCTTCGCGTTCGGGCGCTGGGCGTGACCCGCATCGGCACGAGCGGCACCGAGACGATCCTGGAAGATGCGAAGACGCGAGGATATCGGTAATGCGCTACGGCTACTTCGACGATGAGCGCCGTGAGTACGTGATCACGCAACCGGATACACCCCTTCCCTGGATCAACTACCTCGGAAACGAGGCATACTTTGGCCTCATCTCCAACACGGCCGGCGGGTACTCCTTCTACCGCGATGCCCGCCTGCGCAGGCTCACCCGCTATCGCTATAACGGCGTCCCCCTGGATTCCGGGGGGCGCTACATCTACGTGCGGGACGACAACACAGGGGCGTTCTGGTCACCCTCCTGGCAGCCCACTCGTCGCGAATTGGAGAGCTACACCTGCCGCCATGGCCTGGGGTACACGATCATCGGTGGCAGCTACGAAGGTATTGAAGCCACGACTAGCTACTTCGTCCCCCTGGAGGAGAGCCTGGAGATCTGGCAGCTGACGCTGACCAATCGGCGCAGGACTGCGGCTGGTCTTTCGATCTTCTCGGCCGTGGAGTTCTGCCTATGGGATGCAGAGGACGATGCCACCAACTTCCAGCGTAACTTCAACACCGGCGAGGTGGAGGTGGAAGATGGCGTGATCTACCACAAGACCGGTTACCGAGAGCGGAGGAATCATTTCGCGTTCTTCGCTTGCTCTCAAGAGTTGTCCGGGTTCGACACGCAGCGGGATGTGTTCCTGGGGCCGTATCGCGGTTGGGACAGTCCGCTGGCGGTGGAGCGCGGTTGTTCCTTCGACTCCACAGCGCAGGGATGGGCGCCCTTGGGTTCCCACCAGGTGAGACTAACCCTCCTACCCGAGGAGACGCGCCAGGTCATCTTCGTGCTCGGTTATCACGAGAACGCGGCCGAAAAGAAGTTCGACCCTCCAGGCTCACAGAGGATCAACAAGCAGACGGCCAAGCCCGTCATGGACAAGTATCTGACTGAAGCCAACGTGGAGACGGCCTTCGACGCGCTGCGCGACTACTGGCACGGTCTTTTGAACGTGCTTCAGGTCGAAGCCCCGGACGTCCACACCAGCCGCATGGTCAACATCTGGAACCCGTATCAGTGCGTGGTCACCTTCAACCTGTCGCGCTCGGCCTCGTCCTTTGAGTCGGGCATCGGGCGCGGCATAGGTTTCCGCGATTCCAACCAGGATCTGCTGGGCTTTTTGCATATGGCTCCAGAGCGTGCCCGCGCCCGCATCCTGGACCTTGCGGCTACGCAGCTGAAGAGCGGTGGGGCGTATCACCAGTATCAGCCGCTGACGGGGCAGGGCAACGACAAGATTGGCACGGGTTTCAACGACGACCCGCTGTGGTTGATCCTGAGCGCGGCCGCCTATCTGAAGGAGACCGGCGATTGGGGCATTCTTGATGAACCCGTGGTGTATGAGAGTGGCCCTGGGACAGAGAAACCGCTGCACGACCACCTGCGACGCAGCCTGCTCTACACGCTGGATCGGCTGGGGCCGCACGGCTTGCCACTAATCGGCCACGCAGACTGGAACGACTGCCTGAACCTCAATGCGTTCTCGACCACACCCGATGAGTCGTTCCAAACCGCTGCCTCCAAAGATGGCAAGGTGGCGGAGTCGGTCTTTATCGCTGGGTTGTTCGTGCTGGCGGCGAAAGAAGTGGCGGCCCTAGCGCGGTGGCGCGGCTCGAAGGAGGAGTCGGAGGAATACCTGAGGGCGGCAGAGAGAATGGAGGCGGCCGTTCACGACCACGGCTGGGATGGCGAGTGGTTCCTCCGTGCCTACGACGACTCCGGTGGGAAGGTTGGGTCCCGGGAAAACGAGGAGGGACGGATCTTCATCGAGGCTCAGGGTATCTGCGTCCTGGCCGGCCTGGGACTCGCCGACGGGCGGGCGGAGAAAGCGTTGACAGCGGTGCGGGAGAATCTGGCCACGTCGCACGGCATTTTGCTACACCAGCCCGCCTACACGCGCTACTACCTTCACCTGGGGGAGATTTCCTCCTATCCGCCGGGCTACAAAGAAAACGGAGGCATCTTCTGCCACACCAATCCCTGGATCATGATCGCCGAAGCCATGCTGGGACACGGCGACCAGGCACACGACTACTACAGTCGTATTAACCCCTCGGCGCGGGAAGTGATCAGCGACGTACACCGGTGTGAGCCGTACGTGTACGCACAAATGATTGCGGGCCGTGATGCATCCACCCCGGGCGAGGCGAAGAACTCCTGGCTGACGGGAAGTGCCGCCTGGAACTACGTAGCGATCACGCAGTGGATTTTGGGCATCCGGCCGACCTACGCCGGGTTGCAGATCGCGCCCGTCATCCCCAGCTCGTGGCCTGGGTTCGAGGCCAGGCGGGTCTTCCGAGGTGTGACCTACAATATCTCGGTGGAGCGGGTCGGCAAGGGGAATCTGGTTTCGCTGACGGTCGACGGCCAGCCGGTCGCCGGAGACGTTGTCCCACCACCTGAGGTTGGCCGGCGTGAGGTGGCGGTCAAAGCTGTTCTCGCTTGACCATAGGGATGTTGGGGTGACGTCTTGCCAGAGACGTAGTGAGTGGCCCCGCTCGGGACGACCACCGGTTGGCTTGTCTTGTTCCTCGTTCGGTCTCCAGGTTGCCAGACCTGCAGCGGCAGGTTGGTCTATGGATCGTCAACATCAATGCTTCGCACTCCCCTCAAACGTGGATCATAGGGAGGCACCGGCCCTGCAAGCGCTGTGTTGCATTCTGATCGGACTTGGAAACAACTGGCGGCAGATGGGGGTCTTGCGAATGCGGGGTACGAGCTGCTCATGTCCCTAGATGTTTCATTTCCAGATGGCTTTGCCTGGGGGGCAGCCACTGCCGCGTATCAGATCGAAGGTGCCTGGGACGAGGATGGCAAGGGCGAGAGCATCTGGGATCGTTTCTGCCATACTGCGGGCAGGATAGCCAACGGCGACACTGGTGATGTGGCCTGTGATCACTACCACCGCTGGCGAGAGGACTTGGGCCTGATGAAGGAGCTTGGGCTGAAGGCCTATCGTTTCTCCATCTCCTGGCCACGCGTGCTGCCCGAAGGTCGCGGCCAGATGAACTCCAAGGGGCTTGATTTCTACAGCAAACTCGTGGACGAGCTGCTGGCGGCATCGATCGAACCCTTCGTTACGCTCTACCACTGGGACCTGCCTCAGGCTCTTCAGGAGCGAGGTGGCTGGCCGGCCAGGGCTACCGCCGAGGCGTTCCTGGAGTACACTGACCTGATGACCCGAGGGCTGGGAGATCGGGTCAGACACTGGATCACACTCAACGAGCCTTTCGTCAGCGCTATGGTCGGATACCTCGAGGGACGCCATGCCCCAGGTCACACCGACCTGGGGGAGGCACTGGCCGCGGCTCACCATCTGCTGCTGGCCCACGGCTGGGCTGTACCCGTCGTGCGGCAGAATGTCCAGGGGGCAGACGTGGGGATCGCGCTCAACCTGACTGGACAGATCCCCGCATCCCCCAGCGTCGCCGATCGCGCTGCTGCCTGGGAGCGGGACGGTGTGGTCAACCGCTGGTTCCTGGATCCGCTCTCAGCGAGAGGCTATCCGGCAGACATTGTGACTCACTACGGACACGCCATGGACTTCGTGCAAGCGGAGGACCTGGAGGCGATGGCGGTTCCCCTCGACTTTCTGGGGGTAAACTACTACGCCCGCACCATCGTACGCAGCACGGAGGTCAGCGAGGCAGACAACGCCCCTCGCACCGTTTTTCCCAACCCGAGCCGCACCGAGATGGGATGGGAAGTCTACCCGGAGGGCCTCTACGATATCCTGGGGCGATTACGCTTCGATTACCGTTTCCCTGCGCTGTACGTCACAGAGAATGGCGCTGCCTACCGCGAGGAGGTCGGCGAGGATGGCTCAGTGCACGATCCCCACCGGGTCGCCTATCTCCAGAAGCACTTCAGAGCCGCAGCGCGAGCGATTGCCGCTGGTGTGCCGCTGAGAGGCTACTTCGTCTGGTCGCTCCTGGACAACTTCGAATGGGGGCATGGATACTCCAAACGCTTCGGCCTGGTCTATGTGGACTACCCGAGTCAGCAGCGGGTGTCGAAGAGCAGCGCCCATTGG
>DATEXS010000071.1:0-2005 GCA_035256725.1 Anaerolineae bacterium | reverse complement strand
AGGCCCGGATCCATCGCGCACCCGACCACGAGAACCACCCCCGACCTCGTTGGCCTGGGACGACGCAACCTCGTCGCCTTGGAGGAGAGGCAACTCTTGGTGCCGTATCGTCCCCACGTCGTCAAGTTCGAGCAACTGGTGCTTTCGCACCGAAACGCCTATAATGAGAAGTCGCGCGCGCTGCACCGCCAAGGTGGCGGGCAGCGGCAGCAAACAGCCTGTGGAGAAGTGACCACCATGGACTCTGAGCTGGATGCTGGCTACTATCTCGATGTCGTGCTGAGGCAATGGAAGGCTGTGCTGGTGGTCTTTGTCGTGGCCACCCTTGCAGCGGCCGTGGTCAGTTTCATACAGAAGCCCACCTACCAGGCCACTGTGACCATGACCGAGCAGAGCTTCGAGTTTTTCGATGTCCCGCGGGTGGCGACGCTGGACAAGACGGTGGTGAAGCTGTACCCGACCTTGGCACGCACCGAAGCGGTCGAGGCCAAGGTAATCGAGGCCCTAGGGCCCATCCTCTCCTTGACAGAAAAGACCCCCGGCGTGCTGATGTCGAAGCTCACCCTGCGCGCGGACAAAGACAACCCGGCGATTTTTCGTATCATCGTTGAGATCGACACTCCCGAGAAGGCCACCACCGTCGCCAATACCTGGGCCGAGCAGTACATGGATGAGGTGGCCACCTTCCAGATGGTCTGGAGCTCCCAACTCCAGGCCGTGGAGCAGGGGTTGCAGTCCGCAGAGGATGCGCTGTCCACCTTCAGAGAGGAGACCGGACTAGGACTAGTGGAAGAGCCGGGCGGTGACAACACCTTCGCGGTGTTGGGCCCCCGCGGCGTGCAGTGGGAGAAGAAAGTCGATCTTCTAGCGGAACATCAGTTGGCCAGCGACAACCTCAGGCTTCTGATAGAGAGCGCACGCCTGGCACGCACGTCTGGTCGCAGTATCCAAGACCTGCCCCTACAGCTACTGGATACTCCGGCTATCACTCAGCGAGGCGTCATCTCCGTCGAAGGGGCGACCAGGCAACAGTCACTGGACTCCGTCATCCAGTTGCTGGAATCCGAGCAAGAGGTCATCGACGGCGCCAAGGCCCAGCTGTCTACCGAGGTGAACGCACTTCAGCAGGAGCTGGCACAGGACCAACTGGAACTGGAACGGCTCACCCGCGACCGCGACCTGGCAGAGAGCGCCTACAAGGCCATGGCCAACGAGCTGGAAGAGATTAGGCTCTTCCAGACCAACACACAGATTCTCAGCAGGGCGACTGGGGCAAAGCTGGTGAGCCCTGATCCCAGGCTGAGCGTAGTTCTCGGCGCTGCCCTGGGGTTGGCTGGGGGAGTGGCGGCGGCGTTCGCCCTCCAATACGTCCAAGACGCGCGAAAACAAAGCTAACCCACGACCATGCCCATCGCCGGGCCCTCGTCTCCGGCGATCCGTATTCCATCGCGATAGGTGCACTCGAGCTGAAGCCTGCCGGCCACCCAGCCGACGCGGGCTTCGGCTTATGTAAGAGATGAACGTCTCCAAGCTCGGGCCCTGGCTGCGTGACGACTGGCGTTGGCTGATAGCTTCCGTTCTGGCCATCCACTTCGTGCTGGCCTCCCTTTACAGTGTGGCCACTCCCATCTGGGAGGGCCCAGACGAGCTGGGACATTATCGACACGTAAGATTCCTGATCAGTAATCTGACCCTGCCCCAGCCAGAGGATTCCACCAGTTCCCTTGACCAACTGACCCATCCCCCGCTCTACTATGCCATCACTGGCCTCCTGACCTCATGGGTCAACACCAGCGATGAACTCAAGCCCGTCAGGAATCCCTTTGCGCCCACAGGGACCCTGGAAGGGGGCGCCAATCAGTTCGTGCACTCCGACGCAGAGGCCTTTCCCTATCGGGGCACCGTCCTCGCCGTGCACGCGGCAAGGCTGGTCTCCGCTCTGCTGGGCACACTGGTGGTTCTGGTGACCTACCATCTGGGCCGTTTGCTCTTTCCCCATAAGCAT
>DATEXS010000070.1:0-2007 GCA_035256725.1 Anaerolineae bacterium | reverse complement strand
CCATACGGGAAGACGGTGGCATACTGGTCGGTGGCCTCGTTGTAGAACACCTGATAGGTGTTCAGAGCAGCGAACTGAGCGGCCTGATTGGCCAGATCCAGGTCGTGGTCGCGAGCCACCGACTGGAGCCACATGAAATAGGCCAATCCATCGCTACGGATGAGGGGGCGTCCCAGAGTCAGGAAGGAGATCACCAGGAGGGCGAGGATGGCCAGAAGTGCTCCGGCCAGCGGATTTCGTCTACTTCGCTTCGAAGTGGCTGTCGCGCGGAAGATGTCTCTCACCAGATCCAGCGAGGCCGGGGCGTGTCAGCTTCCGTCCCTGGGCTCTGTGCGGAACAGGGCGCGATACTGGTCGGTCTGGCCGAAGTGCTGCAACCACTCCTCCGCCTCTTCTTCAGTCATCCACTTGCTGACCAGGCGAGCTCTCTCTTCCGGCGCGGGCCTGGGTCCTAGCTTCGGGGGACCCATTTGTTTGACCGCGTCAACCACCGGGAGGTTACTCCCCACCCAGAACCAGCAGTCCTTGCTCCATGGCCCTGGCGGATGGCCCATCAGCTCGCTGGCGATCAGCCAGGGGCACATGCCGAAGTAGTAGTCCGGGGTGTTGCTCTCCAGCCAGCGATACATGGCCACCGTACGCTCCGCGTGGCCGTTGACGTCGTAGCCCGGGTACCGACGGTCCCATTGTAGGATGCCCTCGTGGGGCAGAAAGACCCCGCCCTCTGTGCTCATCACTGGGACCACCAGGTCCAAATGCTCCTTCAGCAATTGCACTGGCACACGGTGCCCGATAAGGGAGTTGTCGTCGTCCATGATGGTTCTGCCCGGCTTGTCGGCCTGGCAGATGGGGTCATACGGGTACTCGAAGTGCCATTGACCCGTGTCGTCGCAGTAGCAATGGTTGAGAGTGGCGTCGTGGCTGGCGATCCAGGCACCTCTGGAGAACGCTTCCCGTGCGTCACCGGCAGCGTTTCGGGCCATCCACTCAAAGGCGCGGACGTACCAGCGGATGCTGCTGGATTCGGGGTCCAGGGAGCACTGCGCCAGGGCAGGGAGCGCCGGATAGCCACCCATTTCGATCACCGTCTCCGCGTCCTTCAGCCAGTTCTCGACCACCAACTCCGGCCTGCCCCCGGTGCGCCACTCGCCGGGTCTCCACTCGTGGGCCAGGTTGGGCTCGTTGTTGACCTCAAACCAGCGGGTGATGCCCTCTTCGATGTACCGCCTGACCGTGGCCCGCGCCTTGACGGAAAGGGTGGTGGGGTTGGGCAGGTTTTCCCACATGCGCACTATGGGCATGATGTTCCTGGCGCGGAGCGTGCGCGCGAATTCCAGGACCGACCCACTGCCATCATCCATGAGTTTGTACAGGCTGATCCCCATCTCCTGAAGCTGGCCGATCCAGTGATCGTGGTCGAAGTTGGCGTGGGTGCCGGGAGAGCCATGAATGCCCCTCAGGCTAGCTGGTCGCTCAAAATCTGACAGTTCCACACTCGCGCTCCTTTCCTGGCCAGCAGCAGCTGGCACGCCCGCCTGGCCGGCCTGCAGGTAAGAGTAGGGCTACTTTGCGGCCATTATACCAGAGCCAAGGGCCTTCGGCAACGGTCAGAAGATGCTGGCAAGCACTCGGCGGCTGCGAGGTCCATCGAACTCGCAGAAGAAGATGCCCTGCCACGTTCCCAGTACGAGGCGTCCGTCCTGCACGAGGATGGTCTCGCTACTTCCTATGATGCTGGCTTTGATGTGCGCTGCGGCGTTGCCCTCGCGGTGCTTGTAGCTATCCTGGAGGGGGATGAGCTTGTTGAGTTCCATGAGGATGTCTTCGCGGACGCTGGGATCGGCGTTTTCGTTGATGGTGATGCCGGCGGTGGTGTGTGGCACGTAGACGTAGCACAGACCTTTCTGCACTCCGCTCTCAGCCACAGCCTGCTGAACCTCGCTGGTGATGTCTACTAGCTCCGTGCGGCTCCTGGTGGATACCGAAATCTGCTTCATGATTCCTCCT